>MPNF01000101.1 GCA_002238885.1 Alphaproteobacteria bacterium bin95
CGGCCTCGGTGAGGATGCGGTCGAGTCCCTCTTCCTCCGCCTGCACCTTGACCAGGCCGGAGCCCGGCACCACCAGGGCGCGCACGCCCTCGGCCACCTTGCGCCCCTGGGCCACGGCCGCTGCGGCGCGGATGTCCTCGATGCGCCCGTTGGTGCAGGAGCCGATGAACACCGTGTCAACGGCGATTTCCTGGAGCGGCTGGCCGGCGCGCAGCCCCATATAGTCGATGGACCGCTGCACCGCCTGGCGCCGGTCCTCATCGTCGATCTCCGCGGGGTCCGGCACGCTTGCCGTGATCGGCAGGGCGTCCTGCGGGCTGGTGCCCCAGGTGACATAGGGCGCGATCTCGTCGGCGCGGATGCGCACCACCTTGTCATAGACCGCGCCCGGGTCGGAGGGCAGGCGCTTCCAGACCGCGACCGCAGCGTCCCAGGCCGCGCCCTTGGGCGCATGCGGGCGGCCCTTGAGATAGCCGAAGGTCGTGTCGTCGGGCGCGATCAGGCCGGCGCGGGCGCCCGCTTCGATCGACATATTGCAGACGGTCATGCGGCCTTCCATGGAAAGCTCGCGGATTGCCTGGCCGGTATATTCGATCACATGGCCGGTGCCGCCGGCGGTGCCGATGCGCCCGATAATGGCGAGGATCAGGTCCTTCGCGGTGCAGCCCGCCGGCAGCGATCCCTCGATATCGACCTGCATGTTGCGGGCCGGGCGCTGGATCAGTGTCTGCGTCGCCAGCACATGCTCGACCTCGGAGGTGCCGATGCCGAAGGCGAGCGCCCCGAAGGCGCCGTGAGTCGAGGTATGGCTGTCGCCGCAAACGACCGTCGTGCCCGGCTGGGTCATGCCCTGCTCAGGGCCGATGATGTGCACGATGCCCTGGCGGACATCGTCTATCGGGTAGTAGGGCACGCCGAACTCGACGACATTGCGCTCCAGCGTCTCGACCTGGATGCGCGATTCCTCGTTCTCGATCACGCCGGCCCGGGCGCCCGGCACGGTCGGGATGTTGTGGTCGGCAACCGCAATGGTAGCGTCCGGCCGGCGCACGCCGCGCCCGGCGGCGCGCAGCCCGGCAAAGGCCTGCGGGCTCGTGACCTCATGCACCAGATGGCGGTCGATGTAGATCAGGCAGGTGCCGTCTTCCTGGGTGTCGACCAGGTGGTTCGCCCAGATCTTGTCGAAAAGGGTGCGCGGTTCAGTCATCGCCGTCGGTCCCGTTCTTCCGTTTCGTCCGTCTCACGACGCCGCGGGTGCGTTCGGCGATACGCGCCGACCGACCGCGCCGCTCGCGCAGATAGTAGAGCTTGGCCCGGCGCACCCGCCCGCGCCGGATCACCTCGATACCGGCGATATTGGGCGAGTAGAGCGGGAAGATGCGCTCCACGCCCTCGCCGGAGGAAATCTTCCGCACAACGAAGGAAGCGTTGAGGTTCTTGCCGCCGCGTTTCGCGATCACCACGCCCTCATAGGCCTGGATGCGCTCGCGGGTGCCCTCGACCACCTTGTAGTTGACCCGCACGGTATCGCCCGGACGGAAATCCGGAATCTCGCGGCTCTCGGTGAGCTGCGAGATCTGTTCGCGCTCCAGCGTCTCGATGATGTTCATCGGCCTTCGTCCTCATTTTCCGCCCGGCGCGCCCACAGGTCCGGCCGCCGCGTCCGCGTTATGTCTTCCGCCCGCTCCTGACGCCAGGCGCGGATATTGCAATGATGGCCCGAAAGCAAGACTTCCGGTGCCGCACGCCCGGACCAGACGGCCGGCCGCGTATAGTGCGGGTATTCCAGCAACCCGCCCTGGAAACTCTCCTCCCGGACCGACTCCGCCTTGCCCGCAACGCCCGGCAGCAGGCGCACACAGGCATCCAGCAAAGCGATGGCCGCCGGCTCGCCGCCGGACAGCACGAAGTCCCCGAGGCTGACCTCCTCCGGCGCCCAGGCGTCGAGGAGGCGCTGGTCGATCCCCTCATAACGCCCGCAGAGCAGGGTCGGCCCCGCGCCCGCAGCCAGCGCCGCCGCCCGGCGCTGCGTGAGCGGCCGGCCTCGCGGCGAGAGGTGGATCAACGGCCCCCGCCGGTCCCATGCGGCGTGGATCGCTTCCGACACCACATCGGCCCGCATGACCATGCCGGCGCCCCCGCCGAACGGCGTGTCGTCCACGGTGGCGTGCTTATCGCGCGCAAAGGCGCGAATGTCCACCACCTCCAGCCGCCAGATGTCCGTTTGGAGCGCCCGCCCGGCCAACGAATGGCCGAGCGGCCCCGGAAACATCTCCGGGAAGAGCGTCAGCACTGTTGCGCTCCAGCTCACAGCCCCTCCGGCGGGTCGATGGTGACGGCGCCTGCGGCAAGGTCGATGTCCGGCACGGTTTCGCGCGTGAAGGGGAAGACGCGCGGCTGGCCGCCTTCGTCCGGCAGCACCTCGATCAGATCTCCGGCGCCGAAATCGTGCAGCGCGCGCACCGTGCCGAGCCGGTTGCCGTTCGTGTCGACTGCGGCAAGGCCGACAAGGTCCGCATGGTAGAACTCTTCCTCGTCCTCCGCCGGAGGCAGCGCCCCCCGGTCGAGGAACAGTTCGACGCCCTTGAGCGCCTCCGCCCCGTTCCGATCCCCCACGCCTTTGATGTGCACGAGCGCCACGCCCTTCTCGACCCTGATCAGGCGAAGCGCGAAGCGCCGGGCGTCGGCGGCATCCTTGAGCGGCCCGTAGTCGGCAATCGCTTCCGGCGCGGCAGTGAAGGTCTTGACCCGCACCGCTCCTCGCAGCCCGTGCGCCCCGGCAATGACGCCGAGGCAGAGGCGGGACGCGTGCATCCTTCGGCTCCGTCCTGCCCGGCTCTATTCCGCAGCGGCAGCCTCGGCCTTGGCCTTCATGCGCTCCTGCGCCTTGGCCTTGGGCAGATGCTGTTTGGTCTGCTGCGGCAATTCGGGCGGGGCGACGATGCCGGCCGCGCCGAGGAACCGGGCCACGCGCTCCGATGGCGTCGCGCCCACCGAGAGCCAGTGCCGAATGCGCTCTTCCTTGAGTCGCAGCCGGTCTTCGTGGTCCTTCGGCACCATCGGGTTGTAGAAACCGAGGATCTCGATGAAACGTCCGTCGCGGGGCGCGGAGCCCTCGGCGACGACGATGCGGTAGAAGGGCCGGCGCTTGGCGCCGCCGCGGGTAAGACGAATCCTGAGTGCCATGAGCTTTCCGTAGGGTGGGAGAGGGAGTAGTCGGGATCAGCGCCGGGCGAGCAGGGAATCGAGCCCCCGGCCCGCCAGGCCGCCGCGTTTCTCCAGCTTGCCGACGCGCTTCATCATCGTCTGCATCTGCTGGAATTGCTTGAGCATCCGGTTCACTTCCGGGACCGTGGCGCCGGCCCCGGCCGCGATGCGCCGCTTGCGCGACGCCTTGACGATTTCAGGCCGGGCGCGCTCGCGGGGCGTCATCGAGAGGATGATCGCTTCCTGGCGCACGAGCCATTTTTCATCGATCTTCGCTTTCGCCATCTCGGCCTTCATCCGGCCGACCTGCGGCAGCATTCCCATCAGCCCGCCGAGCCCGCCCATCTTCTTCATCTGGCGAAGCTGTGTCAGCAGGTCGTTCAGGTCCATGCGGCCGCGGCTGAGGCGCGCGGCCAGCTTCTCGGCCTCTTCCTGCTCGATGGTCTCGGCGGCGCGCTCCACCAGGCCGACCACATCGCCCATGCCGAGAATGCGCGACGCGATCCGGTCGGGATGGAAGGCCTCGATGCGGTCGAGTTGCTCGCCTGTGCCGACGAACTTGATCGGCCGGCCGGTGACATGGCGCATGGAAAGCGCCGCGCCGCCGCGTGCGTCGCCGTCGATCCGGGTCAGCACGATGCCGGTGACGCCGACCTGCTCGTGAAAGGCGGTGGCGGTGTTCACCGCGTCCTGGCCGGTCATCGCATCGGCGACCAGCAGCGACTCGACCGGTTTCACCAGGTCGCGCAGCGCGGCCGCCTCTTCCATCATTTCCCGGTCGATGGATAGCCGCCCGGCGGTATCGAGGAATACGATGTCGTAGCCTTCGCGCGCGGCGATGCGCATGGCGCGCCTGGCGATGGCGGCCGGCCGTTCGCCGAATACGATGGGCAGGGTGTCGATCCCCGCCTGCTTGCCGAGCAGTTCGAGCTGTTGCTGGGCCGCGGGGCGATAGACGTCCACCGAGGCCATGAGCACCTTCTTGCCGTCGCGGTCGCGCAGGCGGCAGGCGAGCTTGGCGGTGGTTGTGGTCTTGCCCGAGCCCTGCAGGCCCAGCATGAGCATGGCAAGCGGCGGGTTACCGCCGAGCCTGAGGTCCTCGGCCTCACCGCCCAGCATCTCGACCATGCGGTCGTGGACGATCTTTACGACCTGCTGGCCGGGCGTGACCGAGCGCAGCACGTCGTTCCCGACGGCCTGTTCCTTGACCGCGTCGAGCAGCGCGCGCACCGCCGGCAGCGCCGCATCGGCTTCCAGCAAGGCCACGCGCACTTCCCTGAGCGCCGCCTCGACATCGCCCGCGGAGAGCGAGCCGCGCCGGGTAAGGCGCCCGAAAACCTCGCCGAGCCGCTCCGTCAGTCCTTCGAACATGCCTGCCTCATCCTCCCGCCGGTCAAACGCGAAACGCGCCGGTGCGCGAATACTCGCGGACCGGCGGACCTCCTCGGAGGCAGAGCGTGCAACGCTGTGGCGAAACGCGGCGCAACCTAGTCCCGCGCCCGCGCCCCGTCAACGCCCGGTTCGGGCGGACGGATCAAGGAACGTGGCGCTTGAGGAGGAACTGGTTCTTGAACATGCCGATTCGGGTCATGACCTCGACATGGGCAATGTCGGAGCGGCCGTGGATGTGCTCGTTGAGAAAGGTCTCGAGCTCTGTTTCCTCGTCGCACACGACCTCGACCAGCAGGTCGAAACGACCGCTGACCCACATGATGTAAACGACGACGGAGCAAGGATTGAGGCGCTGCGCCAGCGCACCGGGCGTGACCCCGGGCGCGGCCTTGATGCCCAGCATCGCGTCCGCCTCGTAGTCGACCGCCACCGGATCGACCACGGCCACGATGCGCAACATGCCGGCCTCGCGCATCCGGGAAACCCGATTGCGGACCGTCCCGCCGGACACGCCCAGTTTCTGCCCGATCTCGTCATAGGCCGCGCGGCCGTCGGCCTGCAGCAGGCGGATGATCTGCCGGTTGAGATCATCGCTCGGCGAGGACAGCAGCGGGATATCGCCGGCGACGGCGGCAGGTTGATGCTGGGTCGTGGCTTGAGGCATGAACTCATTTTACCGATTTCTAAGGAACAATTCCATAAATTTTGAAATACGCAAATTATTTTGCCCATACTTGGATCTTGAATGATAGAATAACAATTGCATGTAGGAGCACTATCGAAAATCAATTGCTGTGAAGCAAGGAGACGCGACCGATGACACCGACACCGAACGATATGGCCGGGGCGTTGCCCGATATCGAGCGTGTCCGCGAGGCGCGGGCGAGGCTCGCCGAGTCAGGAGTCCGTTACGTGTTCTCCTGCTGGATCGACCTGTTCGGGATGCCGAAGACGAAACCGGTGCCGCTCAGCGATTTCGAGAACCTGTGCATGGGCAAGGGTCCGCAGTTCGCCGTGCATTCCATCTCGTTCGTGCCCGAACTGTCGCCGGCCGACTCCGACCAGATCCCGGTTCCCGATCTCGACACCCTGGTCATATGTCCCTGGGACCGCAGCTGCGCGTGGATGTTTGCGGATCTGTGGTGGGAGGACGCGCCTTACAAGCTGTGTCCCCGCCACGCGCTCAAGCGCACCGTCGCGGATGTCGCGGACAAGGGCTTCGCAGGCTTCGCAGGCATCGAGCCGGAGTTCATCGCCATGCGCTGGCGCGACGGCCGGCCCGTCAAGGCGTTCGACGACGACCCGCCTGTCGGCGAGGGGATACGCCCGCGGCGGCAGGCGTTCGGTTACGACGTCGATTTCTCCATCGATTCGATGGGATTCCTCGGTGAACTCATCGACATCCTCGGGGAACTGGGCTGGGGGCTGAAGGATGTGGTCGCCGAGGGCGGATATTCGCAGTTCGAGCTCGATTTCAGTTACACCGACGTCCTCGGCATGGCGGACCGGCTGGTGTTTCTGCGCGTGCTGCTGAAGCAGGTCGCCAAGAAGCAGGGCATGTTCATCACCTTCATGCCCAAGCCCACCATCGGCGACTGGCGTTCGGGGGCGCACATCAACTACTCGATGCAGCGCGCCGATGCCCTTGGCGAGAACCTCTTCGAGGCTCCCGGAGGCGGCTGGAGCGACGTTGCCTACAACGCCGTCGGGGGCCTGCTGCGGCACGGCGGTGCGCTCACCGCCATCGCCTGCTCGACGGTCAACTCCTACAACGGGCTGGTGCCCCGGGTCGGCGGGTTCGAGGGCGGCACCGTGACCTGGGCCCCCACGCACATGACCTATGGCGACAACAACCGCTCATGCATGCTGCGCCTGCCCCAGAACCGGTTCTGCATCGAGAACCGCGCCGCCGACATGTGCATGAACCCCTACCTGTCGCTGGCGATGACGACCGCGGCAGCAGTTGCCGGAGCGGTCGAAGGCATCGACCCCGGACCGCCGTTGAACAAGGACCTCTATGGGCTTTCGGACGAGGAAATCGGCGCCGCCGGCGGCGAGCGCCTGCCGAGAAACCTGCTCGAGGCTACCGAAATCCTGAGGCGCGACCCGCTGGCGGCCGAAGTGCTGGGCCCGTCGATGCTGGATTCCTGGCTGCGCTACAAGACCGACGAGTGGGAGCGCTACCACCAGGCGGTGACCGACTGGGAGGTCGAGGAGTATCTGCGGCTCTACTAGGCGAAGCGTGCGCACGGGCGAATGCGGAGTTCTATCGAAGTGGCGGCCGGTCACGATAGTTTCGACCTCGGAGAGGTGGCGCTCCAGTCGGGCGCCGTGCTGCCGAACGCACGCCTGGCTTACAAGACCTGGGGCTCGCTCAATGCGGAGGGCGACAATGCGATCCTCATGCCCACCTTCTACACGGGCACGCATGTCCGCAACGAAGCCTATATCCAGAGGGTGCCGTCCCTCGATCCGTCGCGTTTCTTCATCGTCTCCATCGACATGTTCGGCAACGGACTGTCGTCCTCGCCGAGCAATACGCCGCCGCCGTTCGACGGCCCGCGTTTCCCCGCCGTCACGCTCTACGACAATGTCCGCTGCCAGCACCGGCTGCTCACCGAAGTCCTCGGCGTAAAACGCCTTGCCCTCGTGCTCGGATGGTCCATGGCGGGCTGCCAGTCCTACCAATGGGGCGCGCAGTTTCCGGACATGGTCGCCGCCATCCTGCCCTTCTGCGCCTCGGCGCGGACTTCGGCGCACAACAATGTGTTTCTCGAGGGGGTGAAGGCGGCGCTCCTGGCCGACAGCGCGTTTGCGGGGGGAGACTACCGGGCGCCGCCCGAGGCCGGGCTCCGGGCGTTCGGGCGGGTCTATGCGGGTTGGGCATTCTCGCAGACCTTCTATCGCGAGCGATTGCACCGCGAACTCGGCTTCGAGACCTGGGAGGAACTGCTGCTCGACTGGGAACGCGACCATCTCGAGTGGGACGCGAACGACCTGCTGGCCAAGCTCCGGACCTGGCAGCTCGGCGACATCGGCGCCAACGAGCATTATCGCGGCGACTTCGAACACGCGCTGGGCGCTATACGGGCCCACGCGATCCTCGTTCCCTGCACCACGGACCTATATTTTCCTCCCGAAGACAACGCCATCGAAGCCCGGCACATGCCGAATGCCGAGCTTCGGCCCTACGCCTCCGACTGGGGCCACTGCGCCGCCACGCCGAGCCGCAAGGACGGCAGCTTCATGCGTTTTCTGGACGGCTGCGTATCGGAGCTACTGTCCCGCTGATACCAACGGTCGTGGATCGGAATCGGGGCAAAATTCAAGAATTTTCGGTAATAATTCCCAGAATCTCCAGACCCGGGAAATTCCATGCTAGAATGATACAGAAGGAAGCGGCATCCGGAGGCCGCTCCTCCTTCCGCGTCGGCGCCGACGCGGAAAAATCCCCTTGGAACCCACGGGAGACGTGCGCCTTGCGTTTGCCTTGCGCGCGCAGGCGCAATCAGGCGCGCGAACCGCGCCGGCGCCAACGGGCGCCCGCGCTCGCGCGCGATACGCGCGAATTAGGGTTCCGCCGCAGCGGGGCCGGCGGAAGGAAGATCGGAACGAAAGGGAACGAAATGGGATGATAGTACGACGGGCCGGATGCAGACAGACGCAAGGGGCGCGGTGGCCCGGCGACGAACGAGGTGAGGGCAGCCTTATGCCGGAAAACACCGCGGCACATGCGCCCTGTGCATGCCGATCATGACAAAACATGACATCCCATGACATCTCGCGGGAGGTCCCCCGGCCCGGCCGCCGGTTTGGGGGCGCGGCATCCCGAACAACGGCTGCGATACCGGCGGAAAATCCGGGTCTATACTCCGGCGGTTTCCCAATCCTTGGAGTTTCCATGCAAGACGCCGTGCTCGATGTCCTGGCCGTCGGCAACGCCATGCTGGA
>MPNF01000102.1 GCA_002238885.1 Alphaproteobacteria bacterium bin95
GTGGCGCCGAGCTCCGTGGGCGTGGCGAAGGTCTCCCCCTCCGGCGTGGTCAGGCCGGTGGTGAAATCCTCGGTCTCCTTCACGAAGGTCGAATGCGCCGTGCGGTAGAGCGTGTAGGCCATGCTTTCCGCCGCCGCGCGGGTATGGTTCTTCAGGATTTCCAGCGTGACCTTGTCGATGGGCATTCAGCCCTCCAGCGTGAGGATCAGGTTGCTCCGGAGATCGACCTCGACCGAGAAGCCCGGAGGAACGACGGTGGTGCAGTCGTCCTGGGAGACGACCGCAGGGCCGGCGAAGTGCTGGCCGGGCAGGAGACCGGCCCGGTCGTAGAGCGCCGCCTCGCGGTCTGCGCCGTCCAGAAAGACCGTTGCGTGGCCTTTGGGAACAGCCGGCCCCGGCACGGCAGCAGCCTCCGCCAGAACCGGCTTCGGCACGGCGCCGCTGACCGTCAGACGCAGATTGACCGCCTGCACCGGCGCTTCGGCGTCAGCATGGTCGTAAACGCGGGCATGCTCCTCGTGGAAGGCATCGGCCAGTGCCGAGACGCGGCCCGCGCGGATATCCGCGTGGTCGACGGGTGTTTCGATCTCGTAGGACTGGCCCCGGTATCGCAAGTCGGCGGAC
Source organism: Alphaproteobacteria bacterium bin95 (assembly GCA_002238885.1). Lineage (GTDB taxonomy): Bacteria > Pseudomonadota > Alphaproteobacteria > Bin95 > Bin95 > Bin95. The sequence continues at coordinate 625 of MPNF01000102.1, forward strand.
CAGGCCAGATGCGCCTCGCCCCGGAAGCCCTGCTCCTCGCGCAGCCAGGTAAGCCCCTGGGCCTCCAATTCGCGGGCATGGCCTTCCAGCACGGCCAGTCCCTCCGTGTCCAATTCGACGAAGGCCGTGCGGATGAAGTCGTTGCGGATGTCCGCGATCAGCCCGCCATAGGCCGACAGGACACCTGGCGTCGGGGGCACGATCACCCGCGAAATGCCCAACTCGCGCGCGAAAAAGCATCCCAGCATCGGCCCGGCGCCGCCGAAGGCCATCAGCGCGAAGGCGCGCGGATCGGCGCCCCGGCGCGACATCAGCTTCGCAACCTCGAGATACATGCCGGAGACCGCGACATCGACGATGCTCTCGGCCGCCTCGGGGAGCCCGAGCGACAGCCGCTCCGCGATCCCGCGGACGGCCCGCTTCGCGGCGTCCCGGTCCAGCCTGACGGCGCCGTAGCCGAGCTCGCCCGCGCCCAGAAGCCCCATGGCAACGAAGGCGTCGGTGACTGTGGGCCGCTCGCCGCCCTGGCCGTAGCAGGCAGGGCCCGGCGACGAGCCCGCGCTTTCCGGGCCGACCTTGAGCACGCCGAAATCGTCCACCCGGGCGATGGAGCCGCCGCCCGCGCCGATGGAGGTAACGGAGACCGTCGGCACATAAATCGGGAATTCGCCCACAAGTTCGCCGGCGCCGAAGGCCGGCTTGCCTCCCTGAATGACGGCGACATCCGCCGAGGTGCCTCCGACATCGAAGCTCAACACATCCATGGCCCCGATGCCGAGAGCCGCATCCGCCGCCCCGATGGCCCCGGAGGCCGTCCCCGACAACAGCATGGCGATGGGGTCGGTCTTGCCGAGCTCGGCTGCCATGATGCCGCCGTTCGACTTGGTAATCATCGGCTCGGCCGGGACGCCGACATCGCGGAGCGCCGCCTGAAGCGAGCCGATATAGGTGGCAACGCGACGCTGCACGTAACCGGCCACGGTGGCGGTCACCGTGCGCTCATATTCGCGGATGACCGGCCAGACATCCGAGGACAAGGTCACGGCCATGTCGGGCGCGGCCTCCCGGATCGCCTCGCGCACCGCGCGTTCGTTCACCGGGTTCGCATAGGCGTGCAGCAGCGCCACGACAATTGTGTCCGCGCCGTCGGCCTTCGCTTTCGCCACCGCCGCGCGCACATCGGCGGGATCGACGGGCGTCTCGACGGAGCCGTCCTTGAGCATCCGTTCGGCAATGCCGTAAACCCGCTCGCGCGGAGCGAGAGGCGCGGGACGGCGCGAGAAGATGTCATAGGGGTCGGGCGTCTTCAGGCGCGCGACCTCGAGCACGTCCTCGAATTCCCGCGTCGTGAAGAGCGCCAGCTCCGCGCCCCGGCGCTGGATCACGGTGTTCACGCCCACCGTGGTGCCGTGGGTGAAGAACCCGATGCCGGCGGCCGGCTGTCCGTGGCGCCGGTCCAACTCGGCGATGCCCTGCATGACTTCGGCACCCGGAGTCTCCGGCGTCGAGAGGATCTTCAGCGTGCGCAGTTCGCCGGTCCCCTCGTCGAAGACACAGAAATCGGTAAAGGTGCCGCCGATATCGACGGCGACCCGGCATCCCGTTGCTAATTCCGACACAACGCCTCGTTCGGTTCAGGGTTGCGACCGTCGGTTCCGATGGCCCCTCCCGTCCAGCATTTCCCCCCACGCCCCGCAAGTCCAGCCTCGCCGTCGAGGCATTTTTCGGGAGGCGTGCATTTGACGCGCCCGCCCGGAGGCGTCAGTCTTCCCTGCCTGAGGGGTCCTATGCCTGAATTCGACATGAGGGTGGTGATCGTCACCGGCGGCGCCCGCGGTATCGGACGCGGCTGCGCGCATGCATTGGCGGAACGCGGCCTTGCCGTCGCGCTGGTGGATGTCCTGACCGCCGAAATGGCCAACACAAGGGCCGAAATCGAAGGCTACGGCGTCCCCTGCCTCACATTCGAGGCCGATGTTTCCGACCACGGCCGCGCGAAGCAGGTCGCCGGCGGCGTTCTCGACGCCTGGGGCCGCATCGACGTGCTGGTCAACAATGCCGGGCGGCCGATGCCGACAGGCATTCTGGACCTATCCGAAGAGCAGTGGGACACAACCATCGACGTCAATCTGAAGAGCTGCTTCAACTATATCCAGGCGGTTGCGCCGGCCATGATGGAACGCGAATACGGGCGCATCGTTTCGATGTCCTCGCTCAACGCCCATTCCGGCGGCGTGACGGCGGCGGTCTCGAAGGTGGCCTACGCCGCCGCCAAGGCCGGCATCATCGGCCTGACGCGCTCGCTCGCCAAGGAACTGGGCCCGCATATCGCCATCAACTGCGTGTGCCCCGGCCTCATCAAGACCGAGCTGACGCAGAAGAATCCCGTCATCGCCACGCGAGAGCCCGAATTGATCCGGGGCATCGCGCTCAACCGCACCGGCAGTCCGCGCGACGTGGCCGAACTCGTCGCGTTCCTGGCGACCGTCGAGCCCTGTTTCGTGACCGGCCAGGACATCACCATCGACGGCTTCCAGTGGAACCGGTGAGGACCGGGAAACGGCCCGGACATGGGAGGAGGCGGGGGTGCCCCGCCGCAACGGAACTGCAACAAGGAGACAGACGAACGATGCTTATTCGTCATGCATCCCGTCTATGCCGCATCGCCGCCGTCGCGACGATTGCGCTGGGCGCGGCAACTACGACGGCGACGGCCGGCGGCAAATTCGTATTCGCCAACTCGTCCGCCTACGACACGCTCGACCCGCACGCCATCTTCGACGTCGGCAGGGTCGCCTCGCGCATCAACCTCTATGACGGGCTGATGCGGTGGTTCGACAATCCTCCGCATCTGGAGCCGTGGCTGGCCGAGAAGGTCGATATCTCCAAAGACGGGCTGACCTACACCTTCACCCTCAGGGACGCCAAGTTCCATGACGGCTCGCCGGTGGAAGCCTCCGATGTCGTCTATTCCATCGATCGCATCCTGGAGATGAAGAAGGGCGCCTACTCGCTCTTCGAGGGCACGGTCGCACCGGGCTCCACGAAGGCTCCCGACGCCAAGACGGTCGTGTTCACCCTCTCCAAGCCCTCGGCCATTTTCCTCGCCACGGTGCCGGAAATCCACGTCGTCAACGCCGAGCTGGTGAAAGCCAACGAGGCGGACGGCGACCTTGGCACGGCCTGGCTGTCGAAAAACGACGCCGGTTCCGGGTCCTTCCAGCTCAAGCGCTACGACCCGGCCATCGGCTGGCAGGCGGCGCGCTTCGAGGACCACTTCTTCGGTTGGGACATGGTGGACAATCCGCTCGACGAAATCGAGTTCCGCACGGTCGTCGAGATCAACTCGCGGGTGCTCGGCCTGATGAACGGCGACTTCCACGGCACGGACGGCTACCTGCCGCAGGACCAGGTGAAGCGGCTGCGCACCAGCGACCATGTCGTTGTGCAGGAAGAAGAGTCCATGCGGATCTTCTATTCCATCATCCACAACGCCCGCCCGCCGATGAACGACATCAACTTCCGCAAGGCGCTGAGCTACGCCTTCGACTATGACGGGTTCATCGACAACATCCTGTCCGGGTCGGTCGCCCGCAACCCGGTGCCGCTGCCGAACAATATGTGGGGCTCGCCGATGGATGCGAACGGCTACACGCTCGATCTGGAGAAGGCGAAGGAACATCTCGCCATGGTCGAGGGCGATGTCCGGGAGATCACGCTCGGCGCGCTTGCCGGCTACGGCCAGACCGAGCAGGCCGCCGCGCTGCTGCAGAACGGCCTGAACAAGATCGGCGTCAAGACCAAGATCGTCGCCGAGACCTGGCCTGTGGCTTCGGGGAAGATGCGCGACGAGGAGCAGATGTACGACCTGCTGTTCCTGTGGAAGTCCACCTACTATGCGGACCCGAACAACTGGCTGGGCGAGATGTATGCCTGCGAGCAGATCGGCGCCCGCAACAACTCCTGGTACTGCAACGAAGAGGTGGACAAGCTGCTCTCCGAAGCGCGCGTCTCCACCGACCAGGACCTGCGCAAGGCCAACTACGAGAAGGCCAACCGCCTGTTGATGGAAGATGCCGCCGGCATCTTCGTCTACAACACCAAGTGGTTCGGCCCGTTCAACAAGAACGCCAAGGGCATCCGCTTCTCGCCCATCGGCAACGGCCAGGAGATGCGCTGGGTCTCTATGGAGTAGCCCGGCCCGGCAGGCCTTCGCGGCGGTTCCGGGCCTGGCCCGGGATCGCCCGCGCGGCTTCGGTCCGGATCGAGAGGGGACAAGGGCGGGATCCGGCAGCAGCCGGCGCCTGACAGGATAGCCACATTCCGATGCGCGAACTCGTCCTCACCCTGAACCGCCTGCTCTGGCTGGTGCCCACGCTTCTGGGCCTTCTGGCCATCACCTTCACGATCAGCCACATCATTCCGGCCGATCCCATTGCCTTCATCGCCGGCGACAATGCCAGCGCCGAGCAGATCGCGGCCCTGAAAGCCAAGTTCGGGGTGGACAAGCCCATTCCGGTCCAGCTCTGGAACTATGTGATCGGCGTCGCCCAGGGCGATTTCGGGGTCAGCCTCTACACGCAGCGGCCGATTGCCGACGACCTGGTTTCCCGCTTGCCGGCCACGCTTGAGCTCGCCTTCGTGAGCATCCTGCTCTCGGCCGTCATCGGCATCCCTCTCGGCGTTCTGGCCGCGATCGACCGTAACTCCTGGCTCGACCATGTGCTCCGCGTCTTCACCGTTTCCGGCCTTGCCATCGCCGCCTTCTGGCTGGCCATCCTGTTCCAGCTCCTTTTCGCGATGGAGCTCGGCATCACGCCGCTCCAGGGCCGCGTGGACGGGTGGGGCCCCGAGCCCGTCACCGGCTTCTTCCTGATCGACTCGGCCTGGACCGGCGACTGGGAGACCTTCCGGTCGGTGGCCCATCACATGATCCTGCCGGCGGTCACGCTCTCCTTTCCCGCCATGGCGACGGTGATGCGTTTCACCCGCGCGGGCGTGCTCGACGCCATCAACTCCAACTATGTCGATTACCAGAACGCGATGGGCGTCCCCCGCCGGGTGGTCGTGTGGCGCTATGTGCTGAGGAACGCGCTCATCGGCACGGTGACACAGCTGGGCCTGATCTTCGGCAACCTGATCGCCAATGCGGTCGTCGTGGAGGCCGTGTTCGACTGGCCGGGCCTCGGGCTTTACGCCGTCAATTCGATCCTGCAATCGGACTACAACGCCATCATGGGCTTCACTCTCGTCATGGGCGCCGTGTTCATCATCGCGAACCTGCTGGTGGACATCTCCCACGGCCTGATCGACCCGCGCGAAGCCGGCTGATGGAAACCGCCCGCTTCCTCCTCCGGAAACTCGCCGCCGACAGGACGGCGGCGCTGGGCGCGCTGCTGATCCTGCTGCTGATCGTCGTCGCCATCGCCGCGCCGATCCTCTCCACGCACCCGCAGGATGTGAGCGAGTTCAACCCGCCGGGCCGCTTGCAGCCGCCTTCGGTCGAGCATTTCTTCGGCACCGACCGGATGGGCTCGGATGTGTATTCGCGCATCCTGTTCGGCGCCCGCATCACCATTGCCATCGCGGTCATCGCCATCGGCGTCAGCGTGCTGATCGGCATCCCGGTCGGCTTGGTCGCCGGCTATTACCGCAATTGGGTTTCCGATGCGCTCATGCGCATTTCCGACATTTTCCTGGCCGTGCCGCAGATTGTGCTGGCCATCGCCATCGCCCAGACGCTCGGCCCCTCCATCGAAAATGTCATTCTCGCGCTATCGGCCACCTATTGGCCCTTCTGGGCGCGGCTCGTCTATGCGGAAACCCGCTCGGCGCTGAACGAAACCTATGTGGAAGCGTCCATCGCGCTCGGCGCCTCGCCCGGACGGGTCATGCTCTTCCATGTCCTTCCCAATATCTCCTCATCGCTCATCGTCCGCACGACCATCGGCATGGGCGGCACCATACTGACCGCCGCCACGCTCGGTTTTCTCGGCCTCGGTCCCCCGGCGCCCTCTCCCGAATGGGGACGGACGATTGCCGAATCCCGCGAGTTCCTGCCGGAAGCCTGGTGGTATGCCACCGCGCCCGGCCTCGCCATCTTCCTCGTCGTCATGGGCTTCAACCTGTTCGGCGACGGGCTGCGCGACATTCTCGACCCCCGCACCCGGCGGTCCTCCGATGGATGACCTGCTGACCGTCACCGATCTGGAGGTCGGCTTCCAGACCGACCGCGGCCTCGCCCGCGTGCTCGACAGTGTGAATTTCCATGTCGGGCGCGGCGAGATCGTCGGCCTTGTCGGGGAGTCCGGCTGCGGGAAGACGACGCTGGCGCGCGCGATCCTCGGCGTGCTGCCGGCGATCTCGGCGCGCATCTCGTCCGGCGTCATCGACTTCGACGGACGCAACCTTCTGGCGGAGGACCCGCAGGGCCTCGCCACCGAAGTCCGGGGCCGCCAGATCACCTTCGTTCCGCAGGACCCGTTCTCCTCCTTCAACCCCGTCTTCACCATCGGCGCCCAGATCGACGAGCTCATGAAGTGGAAATCGCCGGACTCTGAACCCGCCGCGGCCGCCCGCTTCTATCCGCGCGCGCGGCGCCGGTCCGACCGGGCCCGCGTTCTCGAACTCCTGCGCACCGTTCAACTGCCCGATCCCGAAGGCATCCTGAAGAAATACCCGCACGAGGTTTCCGGCGGCCAGCGCCAGCGGCTGATGATCGCCATGGCGCTGCTGCCCGAGCCCAAGCTCATCATCGCGGACGAACCCACGACCGCGCTCGACGTAACCATCCAGGCGCAAATCCTCAAGCTGCTCAAACGCCTCGCCGCCGGGCGCGGGGTCTCCGTCCTCTTCACGACCCACGATCTCGGAACCGCCTACGAGATTTGCGACCGCATCACCGTCATGTACGCCGGCCAGGAGGTTGAAAGCGCGCCCTCCGACGACTTCTTCGCCGCGCCCCGCCACCCCTACACCAAGCGCCTGCTCGAATCCCTGCCCTCCCGCGAGCACGGCATCAGCGGCATTCCCGGCCAGATACCGGCGCTGATCGACCCGCCGTCCGGCTGCCGTTTCCACCCGCGCTGCACCTCTGCGAGCGAGCGGTGCGCCGCCCTCCGCCCGGGCGTGACGGAAGCGGGGCCCGCCCACCGCATCCGCTGCCACCACCCGGTAGAGGCCGTTCGGGAGGCCGCGTCATGACGGCTCCCGGCCCGGACCTGCTGCGCCTTGAGGGCCTGGAGAAATACTTCCCGATCCGCGACGTCTGGAAGCGCCGCATCGGCTGGCTGAAGGCCGTGGACGATGTCTCGCTGACAGTCGAGAAGGGCGAAATCCTCGGCGTGGTCGGCGAGTCAGGCTGCGGCAAGTCCACCCTCGGCAAGACGGTGATGGGCATTCACCGTCCGACCGGAGGCCGGATCGTCTTCGAAGGCAACGACATCACCGACCTCAAGCCGTACCAGTCGCGCGAACTCCGCCGCGACCTGCAATACACCTACCAGGACCCCGGGGCCTCGCTCGACCCGCGCTGGAAGATCGGCAAGGCGCTGGACGAGCCTCTGGTCATCCATACCGGTCTCGGAGGCGCGGCGCGGCGGGAACGGGTGAGCGATATCCTCTCGGCCGTCGGCCTGCCGGAGAGCCATCTCGACCTCTACCCGCACGAAATCTCCGGCGGCCAGCAGCGCCGCGTCGGCCTCGCCCGTATCCTCACCCTGCAACCGAGCCTGGTGGTGCTGGACGAACCGACCTCCGGGCTCGATGTCTCCGTCCAGGCGACCGTGCTCAACCTCTTCCTCGACCTGCAGAAGCAGTTCGACCTCACCTATGTCTTCATCTCGCACGATCTCAGCGTCGTGCGGATGATCTGCGACCGCGTCGCCGTCATGTATCTGGGCAAAGTCGTGGAA
>MPNF01000103.1 GCA_002238885.1 Alphaproteobacteria bacterium bin95
CGGATCGACCGGCTTGAGTCGGTCACGGAAGTGGGCCAGCTTTCGGCCCTTACGCAGCCCGGAGGCAATGGGCAATGAAATGGGCCGTCTTCAGCCTGAGCCAGATGCCGGACCAGACCCGGCGGGTGGAGGCATTCGACGAGGACCTCGACTATTTCGTGAAGGCCGAGGAGCTCGGCTACGACACGGTATGGCTGGCGGAGCACCTGTTCTCGACCTATGGCGTCGTCACCTCGACCCAGGTCTACGCCGCGGCGGTGGCCCAGCGCACCAAGCGCATCAAGATCGGGACGGCCGTGGTCGCGATTCCCTTCAACCATCCGCTCCGGACGGCCTCGGACTTCGCGCTGATCGACATATTGAGCCACGGGCGCCTCCTGTTCGGCGTCGGCCGGGCCTACCAGCCGCATGAGTTCACCGGCCTCGGCGTGCCGATGGCGGAAGCCCGCGAGATGATGGACGAGGGCGTCGATATCGTGCTCGACGCCTGGACGAAGGAGACGGTCAGCCGGCCGGACGGCAGCCACTGGCCGATCCCCGACCCGGTGGAATGCCTGCCGAAGCCGCTCCAGCAGCCGCACCCGCCGGTCTATCAGGCGTCGATCTCGCCTGAGAGCTTCACCCAGGCGGCGGAGAAGGGCTTCCACCTGCAGCTTGCCTCGCCCTTCACCTACCGGACCTACCGCGAAATATGGGTCGAGAAGCTGGAGGAGAACCTGGCGACCTACGAGGCCGCTTGCAAGGCCAACGGACGCGACCCGAAAGCCGCCGAGCGCATGATGCTCATGCCCTATTTCTGTCACGAGGACGGGGCGAAGGCGCGCGAGATATTCGGCGAGCGCGTGCAGTGGTTCTATAACAAGGTGGCCAGCAACCAGCTCTCGCAGACGGGTACGTTCGAGCCGGTCAAGGGCTATGAGCTGACCATGACCGAGGGGTTGAAGACCCGCGAGCTCGGCTATCTCAATTTCGAGAAGCTGCACGAGTTCGGCGCCTGCATCGCCGGCGACCCGGAGGAATGCATTTCCCGGCTGCGCGAGCTGCGCGACCGGCTCGGAGTCACCGAGTTCGCGCTATGGAGCACGCTCGGCGGCCTGCCGATCGAGCATGTCGAGGCGTCCATGCGGATCACGATGGAGAAGGTGATCCCCTACGTGTGATCCGGCCTAATCCGGCCTGCCGGCGCGCATGTCGCCGGTCTCGCCGGGCGGGTTGCCGAGCGGCGCGAAATGCACCTTGCCGCGCGTCTGCTGCCAGGCGTCGAGCGACCAGCGCACGGACGGGAAGGCGATCTCGTCCCATGGAATCTCCTCCCAGCGCACAAGGCGGACATCGGTGCTTTCCGGGCCCGGCGCGATCTCCGGGGAGGCGAGGCGCGCACGGAAGATGAGCTGCACCTGCGAGAGGCGCGGGATGGAGAAGACGGCGAGCAGCCGGTCGATTTCGATGGCTGCGCAGGCTTCCTCGACCGCCTCGCGGACGGCGCCGTCCTCCGGCGTTTCGTGCAGTTCCAGATAGCCCGCCGGCAAGGTCCAGTAGCCCTTGCGCGGCTCGATGGCGCGCCGGCAGATCAGCAGCCGGTCGCCGAGCGTTGCGACTGAGCCCACGACGACCTTGGGGTTCTCGTAGGCGATGTGCCCGCAATCGGCGCAGACCAGCCGCTCCCGGTCGTCGCCCTCGGGCACGGTGCGGATAAAGGAAGCGCCGGTCATGGGGCGCGAGCATGGCGCGGCGGGCCGCACCTGTCGAGGCTGGGGTGACGCCAGCCGGGCCGGTTTGCTACAGTCAGGCACCCGTTCCGGCGGGTGGCGGCAGGAGGGACCGGCTGTGGCGGACTATGACGGCCGCATTACCATCGAGCCCGGCAAGCGCGGCGGCCAGCCCTGTATCCGGGGCATGAGGATCACCGTCTACGACGTCCTCGACTATCTCGCCTCCGGCATGACGGTCCGGGAAATCCTCGACGACTTCCCGTATCTTGTCGAAGAGGATATTCGCGCCTGCCTTGCATTTGCCGCGGACCGGGAACGCAGGCTGATGTCCCCCGCAGCGGAGTGAGGCTGCTTTTCGACCAGAACCTGTCGCCAAGGCTCGTGCAATTGCTTGCCGACCTCTATCCGGATTCGGCGCATGTTTTGGATGTTGGCCTAGAGAAAGCCGACGATCGCGCCGTTTGGACGTTCGCTATCGAAAATGGTTTCGCGATCGTATCCAAGGACGGGGATTTCCGGCAATTGAGCTTCCTCGCCGGGGCGCCGCCGAAAGTCGTTTGGGTGCGTTTGGGCAACTGTTCGACGGCCGATATCGTCACGGCGCTGAGACGCCGCGCAGGCGATCTTCGCGATTTCGAAAAAGCCGAGGAAGCGGCCCTGCTGATTATCGATTGACGCGCCCGACCGCTACGCTGTCCCGCGGATGCTGGGCCGCGCCGCCACCTCCGCCCGCCAGCGCGCGAGGTGGGGGCGGCCGTCGGATGCGTCGATATCGATAAACTTGGCGAAATCGACGGTGCAGTAAGCAGTAATGTCGGCGGTGGTGAAGCGTTCGCCGGCGAGAAACCGCGCCTCGCCGAGGCGGGCGTCGAGCCGGTCGAAATAGAGCACCGTCCGCTGGCGGCCGCGCTCGATCAGCCCGGGGATCTGCGCGGACTCGCCGGGAATTCCGGGGAGCGCGCGGCCGGCGAAGCGGCGCTTGGCATTGCGGAAAGATTCGGCAACCGCGAACAGCCCATCGAACTCGGACATCCGCTCCCACATCTCGACGCGCGCCATCTCCAGCGCGTTGGCACCCATCAGCGGCGGGTCGGGATGCAGCACCTCGAAATAGCGGCAGATCGCCATGGCTTCGGAGATCAGCGTGCCGTCGTCGAGCTCCAGCAGCGGGACCCGGCGATAGGGCGCCTTTTCGAGGAAGGCGGGGTCGAGGGCCGGCTTGCCGGGGATGCTCGCCTCCTCCATCGGCACGTCGATCCCCTTCTCGGCCAGGTAGATGCACACCCGGCGCGGGTTCGGCGCGATCTTCCAGACATAAAGCTTCATCGCCGCTCGGCTTTCCTCTTGCGGGTTACCCTGGTCCGGGAGCGGACAGATGAGGCGCTGCTCGCGGGGCGCGAGCATGGCGCGGCGCGCCATTCCTGTCGAGGCCGCGGAGACCGGCCGTGCTTGCAGCCTCACCACACGGCATGGCATTTCGCACTCCCTCCAAAGGCAGGGCGCGCCTTCCGGCTGGACCCGCCCCGCTATTGCGCCGAGCATCGGTGCACGTCCGGGTCGCGCGCAGCCCCGACATTTGATTCGGCCGAAACGCTGCTCTACGCTCCCCGGACCAAACGCCGCGAGTCGTGCAGGTCTGCGAACGCTCCGGTGGCGGAGGGAGGCGGACCGGTCGGGAGACGCTTGCGGCGCAACAGCGAGGATACTCCATGAAACGCCGTAAATTTGTTCAGGGCGCCGCGACCGCAGGTGTCGCCGCCGCCGCCTCGACACTGGCGGCCCCCGCCATCTCGCAAGGCCTCAAGGAATGGAAGCTGGCCATGTCCTGGCCGCTCAACTCGCCGGGGTTGGGCACGTCGGGGCAACGGGTCGCCCAGCGCATCACGCAACTCTCCGGCGGCAAGATTTCCGTCAAGGTCTATGGCGGCGGCGAGTTGGTGCCGGCGTTCGGCGTGTTTGACGCTGTGAGCGCCGGCGACGCCGACATGTATCATTCGGCGGAGTACTACTACCAAGGCAAGCACAAAGGCTTCAACTTCTTCACCGCCGTTCCCTACGGACTGACCGGCATCGAGCACGCCGCCTGGATGAAATATGGCGGCGGGCAGGAGCTCTGGGACGAGCTTGCCGGCGGGTTCAACCTCAAGGGCTTCCAGGGCTCCAGCACCGGCACGCAGATGGGCGGCTGGTACCGCAAGCCGATCGAGAAGCTCGACGACTTCAAGGGCTTGAAGTTCCGCATGCCGGGTATCGGCGGCGAGGTGCTGCGTGCTCTCGGCGTCACGGTCGTCAACCTGCCGGTGGCGGAGATCTACCCGTCGCTCGCATCCGGCGCCATTGACGCCGCCGAATGGGTCGGCCCCTGGCACGACCTCGCCTTCGGCTTCCACAAGATCACCAAGCACTACTACTATCCGGGCTTCCACGAGCCGGGCACCTCCGCCAGCCTTGCGATGAACAAGACGCTGTGGGACAGCCTGAACGCAGAAGAACAGGCCCTGGTGACGACGGTGATCGAGGCGGAAGCCTATATCCAGTTCGCCGAGTTCAACGCGCGCAACCTGGGGTCGCTGAACGTGCTGCTGAACAAGCACGGCGTGCAGCTGCACCAGTATCCGGAGGACATGCTGATCGCCATCGGCAATGTCGCCGGCGAGGTCGTGCGCGAGATGGGCAACACGGACGACATGACCAAGCGCATCTATGACAGCTTCATCGCCTATCGCAAGCAGGCCATCGACTGGGCCAAGATCGGCGAGCAGGGCTACATGAACGCGCGGCTCCTGCCGTTCACCTACTGATACGGCGCCGCGCGGCCCACAAGGCCGTCATGCGCCGGGCGAGACGCCCGCGCCACACCGGCGCGGGCTCTCTGCCCTTGCCTTGGGGTCGTGTCCGGCCCTGTTGGACCGGGAAGCGAAGATTGCAAACTCCGTCACCCCGGCCCCCGAGCCGAGGTCCATCTCCCGACCTTTCCGCCGGGTTGCGGCGGCAGGGCTGGGTCCCGGCTCGGGGGCTGGGGCGCCGATTGCGGACCCCGCCGGCCATACGGTCCCGTCCGCAAGGACACCGCCCTGAAGCCAGCGGAGAATGCCGGTGAACGCACTGAAGCCACTCGTTCGGGCGATCGACACCACGAACGAGCATCTGGGCCGGATCGTGTCCTGGTTCGCCCTCCTCCTGGTGCTGATGCAGTTCGCCGTCGTCCTGCTGCGCTATGTGTTCGGGCTCGGTTTCATCCCGATGCAGGAATCCGTGCTCTTCATGCACTCCATCCTGTTCCTGGTCGGCGCCGGCTACACGCTGCTGCATGACGGCCATGTCCGCGTCGATATCTTCTACGGATCGGCCACGGCGGAGCGCAAGGCGCTGATCGACTGCATCGGCGTGCTCGTCTTCCTGTGGCCGCTCTGCGCCGTGATGACCTGGAAGGGCCTGACCTTTGTCGGCGCGTCGGTGCGCGTGCTGGAAGGCTCGCCGGAAGGCACCTTCATGCCGTTCTGGCTACTGAAGTCGCTGCTGCTCGTCTTTCCGCTGGTGCTGTCGTTCCAGGGCCTCTCCATGCTCCTGCATTCGGTCTTCGTCATGCGCGGGCTGGAGACCCCGGCGGAGCCGGTTCCGGAAGAGCGGGGGCCCGGCGTATGACGATCAACGAATATCTCGTCTGCCTCATGTTCGTCAGCGTCTGCGGCGTGTTGATGGCCGGGTTCCCGGTCGCCTTCACCCTTGCGGGCGTGGCGCTCCTCTTCGCCGGCATCAGCGCGTTGCTCGGCGCATTCGACCCGGCCTTCCTCGGCATCTTCCCCAACCGCGTGTTCGGCAACGCCATGATCAGCGAGATCCTGGTCGCGGTGCCGCTGTTCGTCTTCATGGGCATCATGCTGGAGCGCTCCAAGGTCGCGGAGGAGCTGCTCGACACCATGGGCATGCTGTTCGGCGCGATGCGCGGCGGGCTCGGCATTTCGGTCTGCGTCGTCGGCGCGCTGCTGGCCGCCTCGACCGGCATTGTCGGCGCGACCGTAGTGACGATGGGGCTGCTCTCGCTGCCCACGATGCTCCGGCGCGGCTACAGCGCCTCGCTCGCCTGCGGGACGATCTGCGCCTCGGGCACGCTCGGCCAGATCATCCCCCCCTCGCTCGTCCTGGTCGTGCTGGGTGACCAGATTTCCGACGCCTACCAGGAGGCGCAGCGCAAGCTCGGAAATTTCGCACCGGACCCGGTATCGGTCGGCGACCTGTTCGCGGGGGCCTTGCTCCCCGGCCTGGCGCTGGTCGGCATGTATATTCTCTACCAGGTATTCATTGCCTGGCTGAGGCCCGAATCCTCCCCGCCGATTCCGCGCGACGAGCTGGTGCAAGGCCGGACGAACCGCGAAATCGCCATGCAGGTCGCCCGCGCCATGGTCGCCCCCGTAGTGCTGATCGTTGCGGTGCTGGGCTCGATCCTCGCCGGCATCGCAACGCCGACGGAAGCCGCCGCGGTCGGCGCGATCGGCGCGACGCTCCTCGGCGGCCTCAGGCTGGATCCGGACAAGGGCCTTCCGATCTACGCCGCCGCCATCGGCCTTGTGCTCGTGCTCATCCTGACCGGCTTCATGGACTTGCGGGTCTCGCGCGACGACATCCCTGCGTGGGACGGCGTCGGAATCGCCATCGCCGTGCTCTGCTGCACCGCACTGGCATGGGGCATCTGGGTCAGCCTCGCCCGCGTTTACGGCAGCGGCGGCCTGCACGAGGTCATGCGCAGCACGACGCGCGTCAGCGCCATGGTGTTCGGCATTGTCATCGGCGCGCAGCTGTTCTCGTCCGTCTTCCGGGGGCTCGGCGGCGACGATCTCGTGCACGGCTTCCTGACCTCGCTGCCCGGCGGGGCGGTGGGCGCCATGTTCTTCGTCATGGCGCTGATGTTCCTGCTGGGCTTCGTGCTCGACTTCATCGAGATCACCTTCGTCGTCGTGCCCATCGTGGCGCCGATCCTGCTGCTGATGGACCTGAACCCGGTCTGGCTCGGCATCATGATCGCGCTCAATCTGCAGACCTCGTTCCTGACGCCGCCCTTCGGCTTCGCGCTCTTCTATCTGCGGGGAGTCGCGCCGCCCGAGGTGACGACGGTCCAGATATACAGGGGCGTTGCGCCCTTCGTGGCCATCCAGGTCCTGGCGCTGGGTGTGGTCGCCGCCTTTCCGGAGCTCACCACCTGGCTGCCGAGGATCGTTTTCGGCTCCTGACCCTTTGGGACGTCCCTTCATGCTCCCCTCCCGCGCGGCGGGAGGGGTTGGGGGAGGGCCTCTCGGCGCGATGGGGCCTCTCGTTGGGCTTCGCCCGCCACTTCCGCTGACGCCGGGCGCGTCGGAGGGCTCCGGGGCGATTGCCTCTTCGACGCCGAGCTGGGGCGTGTACGTCTCAGGCGAGCGCCGCGAGGGCGGCGCGGCCGGCCCCGAGCACAGTGTGCGGCTCGATCTCAGGCTCTGGTTTATAATGGTGCCGCCGCGCGCAACGCGGCATTCTTGGGAAATGAGCCAATGACGGGAGCGGCGCGATGAAGATAGAGGAGCGGAGCGAGGGCGCGGCGATCATCATTTCCCCGGCCGGGCGGCTGGACGCGGCCGGCGCATCCGTTCTGGAAGCCAGGATCGCCGCCGTCGCGAAGGCCGCCCCCGGCCGTCTGGTGCTGGATTGCCGCGAGGTCGCCTATATCAGCAGCGCCGGGCTCAGGGCCCTGCTGCTCGGCGCCAGGGCATGCCTCCAGATCGGCTGCGAGTTCTCCGTCGCGGCGCTCAGGCCCGACTGCCGGTCGATCCTGGACGCGACCGGCCTGCTGATGGTGCTCGACTGCCCCGGGACCGTCGAGGCCGCGCTTGCCGCTCCCGCCGCCGAAAGCTCCCGGGAGGCGGAGCCGGAAGACGGGCGCGGGTTCGCCGTCGCGGAGCGGCAATTGGAGCGGGCAGTCCTGCTTACGCTGGACGGACGGCTGGAGGGCAGAAACGCGCCGATGTTGACCGAGAGGGTCTTCGCAGCCGTCGGACGCGGCAACGCCCGTGTCGTGCTGGACTGCGAGGGCATGGGCTATGTGGACAGCAGCGGGATGCGCGCCCTGCTGGTTTCGGCAAAGCTGTGCAACGAGAAGGGCGGGCGGATGGTGCTCGCCGCCCTTCTGCCGGAATGCCGGTCGATTATCGACATGGGCGGCTTCACCTCCGTCATCGACTATTTCGAAACCCGCGAAGCGGCGCTGACGGCGCTTGCCTGAGGCGGGCGAGGACGGGCAGCCCTGGCGGGCGCGCCTCCTGCCCTCATCCACGGTCTCATGCACCAGAGGGGTACCGGTCTCCCGTCCGCTTCCGCCACTGCAACAATAGCAATCATGGCTATCCAGAGAGATACAAGGGGGAAGAGGACCGGGCCGAAGGCAGGGGCTACCCCTGCTATCGGTTCCGATCGACCGCCGCCGGTATCAGCCGGCCGTGAACGGATAACCGCGCCGGGCTACCGCGCCGCCGCCCGGATCGCTTTCCAGAGGCGCTCCGGGGTGGCGGGCATCGGCAGGTCGGTTATGCCGAGCGGCGCTAGCGCGTCGAGCAGCGCGCCGGTGAGGCACGCGACCGCGCCGACGGTGCCGGCTTCGCCCGCGCCCTTGACGCCGAGCGGATTGCGGGGGCTGGGCACGCCGTCGATATCGATCTCGAAGAACGGCGTCCCGTCCGCTCTCGGCATGGCGTAGTCCATGAAGGAGCCGCTCAACACCTGGCCGTGCCCGTCCCAGCGCATTTCCTCGAGGACGACCTGGCCCGCGCCGTGAACGA
>MPNF01000104.1 GCA_002238885.1 Alphaproteobacteria bacterium bin95
CCAATATCGGTTCCTGCGCCATCTTCGCCGCGTCTTCGGGCTCGTCCGTCGCGACCGCCGCGACCGTCGGCACCGTCGCCTATCCGCAAATCGAGCGCCGCGCATACAATGAGCGCCTGTTCCTGGGTTCGCTGGCGGCTGGCGGCACGCTGGGCATCCTGATCCCGCCGTCGATCAACCTCATTCTTTACGGCCTGCTGACCGACAGTTCCGTGCCGGAACTTTACCTCGCGGGCATCATTCCGGGAGCCATCCTCTCGGCGCTGTTCATGGCCGCCATCGTTGTTGCCTGCCTCTGGCGGCGCGAATGGGGCGGCGCGCGCATCGAGACCAGCTGGCGCGACCGGATCCGCACCTTGCCGGACCTTGTGCCGCCGATCCTGTTGTTCGTTGTGGTGGTCGGGTCGATCTATGCCGGCCTTGCGACGCCGACCGAGGCGGCATCGGTGGGCGTCTGCTTCGCTCTGATACTCTCCGCATCGACCGGTACGCTCAGGCTCACCATGCTGCGCGAAGCCTTCGAGGGCACGATGCGCACCACGGCGATGATCATGCTCATCATCCTGGCGGCGGTGTTCCTCAACTTCGTGCTGGGTTTCATCGGCGTGACCCAGGCGATGATCGCCTTCATGGCCGAACTAGGCCTGACGCCGCTCGAGTTCATGATCCTGCTGGTCATCTTCTACCTGATCCTCGGCATGTTCATGGAAACGCTTTCCATGATGCTGACCACCGTGCCGGTGATCTTCCCCATCGTCGTGCAGATGGGGTTCGATCCGGTCTGGTTCGGCGTCATGATTACGGTGCTGATGGAGACCGCGCTCATCACGCCGCCTATCGGCGTCAACCTCTATGTCGTGCATGGCATCCGCGCGCGCGGCGGCAAGTTCAACGATGTGGCATACGGGTCCATCCCCTTCGTAGTGTCCATGCTGGTCATGGTGGCGCTGCTGATCGTCTATGAGGATCTGGCGCTCTACCTTCCGACCCTGGTCTATCGCTGATCCCTGCTGCCGGCTGCGGGTCAGTCCCGTGTTCGGCATTCGTCCGGTCCTGTCGCGCCGAATCTGGCGCATGGCGGGGCCCATTGTCGTGTCCAATGTTTCGGTGCCGCTGATCGGCGTGGTCGATACCGCGGTGATGGGCCATCTCGACGCGGCCTATTACATCGGCGCGGTCGCCATCGGCGCCATGATCTTCAACTTCCTGTTCCACCTGCTCAACTGCCTCAGGATGGGCACGACCGGGCCGACCGCCCGGGCCCGCGGGCGCGAGGACTGGGGCGAGGTGCGCGCGATGCTCTGGCGCGCTCTGACGCTCGCGGGAGCGGCGGCGGCCCTGATCGTGCTGCTCCAGGGGCCGATTGCGGCGCTTGCCTTCTCGCTTGTCGAGGCGAGCGCGGAGGTCGAGGCTCATGCGCGAACTTATTTCTTCATCCGCGTT
Organism: Alphaproteobacteria bacterium bin95; assembly: GCA_002238885.1. Classification (GTDB taxonomy): domain Bacteria; phylum Pseudomonadota; class Alphaproteobacteria; order Bin95; family Bin95; genus Bin95. The sequence goes on from MPNF01000104.1 coordinate 1,444, forward strand.
TGGACCGCGCCGGCCAATCTCGCCATCTTCGCGATCATCGGCTGGTGCTACGGGCTGGAGGACTCGCGCACGCCGCTCGTGCTCCAGGTCGTCGTCAACCTGACCAACATGGCCCTCGACATCCTGTTCGTCATGGGCTTCGGCTGGGGGGTCGAGGGCGTGGCGATCGCCACGCTGATCGGGGAGTATCTGGGGCTCGCAGTCGCCGTGTTTGCGGTGCGCCGCCGGTTGAAGCGCCTGCCTCCGGGGCGCGGGCCGGTGTTCGACCGGGTGCGGCTGCTGCGCCTGGTCGCGATCAACCGGGACATCACGATCCGGTCGCTCTGCGTCGTCTCCGCCAATGCCATCTTCCTCGCCGAGAGCGCAGCCGCGGGCGACACGACGCTGGCCGCCAACCAGATCCTGGTGCATTTCGTCATCTTCGCCTCCTTCGGCCTGGATGGTGTGGCGCATGCGGGCGAGGCGCTGGTCGGCGACGCGGTCGGGCGGCGCAACCGCGCCGGACTTCGCGAGGTGATTCGCGCCGTGCTGGTCTGGTCAGCCGGCCTGGCAGCCCTGATGACCGCCGTCTATCTCGCCGCCAGCGGCCTCATCGTTGCCGCCATGACCTCGCTGCCCGATGTCCGGGCGGCCGCCGGAGGCTGGGCCTTGTGGGCTGCGCTTGCGCCGCTGGTCGCGGTCTGGGCCTATGCTTATGACGGCATCTTTCTTGGTTTCTCGGCAACCCGGTGGATGCTCGTCACCATGGCCATCGCCTTTGCGGGCTATGTCGCGGGGCTTCTGCTGCTGCCGGGCCCGCTCGGCAATCACGGGCTCTGGATCGCGCTCTGGCTGTTCTATGGGCTGCGCGGGGTGGGTCTGGCGCTCGCCTATCCGAGGCTCAGGCGAACCTTCGCATTGTAAGCTGGTGGTTGAGCGGCCCATGCCCCCGCCCGAAGCCGGGCGCGGAACGGATCGCTTCATGGACGAAGTTTCCCGCCCGCCTGACGGCCGACACGAGATCGAGACCCTGTGCGAGTCCGGTCGCCGCGGCCGAGGCCAGCGTGCAGCCGGTGCCGTGCGTGTGCCTTGTGTCGAGCCGTTCATGCTCGAACGCCGTCTCGCCGGAAGGCGTCAGCAGCCGGTCGCGCACGACGGTCCCCTCGCCGTGCCCGTCCTTCAGCAGCACCGCCCTCACCTCCAGCGCGGCCCAGGAAGGCCAGTCGGGCGCGCGGCCGTCCAGCAGCGCTTCCGCTTCCGGTAGATTGGGCGTCAGCAGCGTTGCCAATGGCAGCATGTGGCGGCGGAGCGCCTCGACCGCGTCTTCCCTGAGCAGGGCATGCCCACCCTTGGCTACCATGACCGGATCGACCACGACCGGCACGCCCGGGGCCTCCCGCGCTAGCGTCTCGGCCACCGCCTCGATGACCTCTGCGTCGTGCAACATGCCGGTCTTTACGGCATCCGCGCCGATGTCGCGCAGCACGACCCGTATCTGGTCGGCGATGAAGCCGGGCGGCACCGGATGGACGCCATGGACGCCTTCCGTGTTCTGCGCCGTGAGCGCGGTCACCGCCGTCATGGCGAAACCGGCCAGCGCCGTGCAGGTCTTGATGTCGGCCTGAATTCCCGCCCCGCCGCCGGAATCGGAGCCAGCGACGATCAGCAGGCGGCCCTGTGCGGCCATGTTCAGACCGCAGCCCGGATATCTGCTGCCAGCCCGTCCACGACCTCGCCGACCAGGCCCTCGTCCTCGGCCTCGGCCATGATCCGGATCAGCGGTTCGGTGCCGGACTTGCGGACCAGCAACCGGCCGACACCGCGCAACCTCTCTTCGGCATCTTTCACCGCTTTCCGCACGGCAGGCGCCGCAAGCGGGTCCCGCACGCCGTAGCGCACGCTCTCCAGGCGCTGCGGCAGCGGCTCGAAGAGGGACAGCAGTTCTGAGGCCCGTTTGCCGCTCGCCACCAGTTCCGCCAGCACCTGCAGTGCCGCCAGCAGGCCGTCGCCGGTTGCGGAGAAGTCGCGCAGGACGATATGCCCGGACTGTTCGCCGCCCAGATTGAGGTCGTGCTTGCGCATGTGCTCGACCACATAGCGGTCGCCGACCCGGGTGCGGGCAAGCCCGACACCGATCCCGTCCAGGTAGCGTTCGAGCCCGAGATTCGACATGACCGTCGCCGCGACTGCATTGCCGCGCAGGCTGCCGCGGCGCTGCCAGACAGCGGCGACGAGGGCCATCACCTGGTCGCCGTCAATCGGCCTGCCGGCATCGTCCGCAAGCACAAGCCGGTCGGCATCGCCGTCCAGCGAGAGGCCTATGTCGGCCTGGTGCTCGCGCACCGCCCGGCAGATCGTTTCCGGGTGTGCGGCTCCACAGGCATCGTTGATATTCGTGCCGTCCGGCGACACGGCGACCGGAATGACCTCGGCTCCGAGTTCCCAAAGCACGTCCGGAGCCACCCGGTAAGCGGCTCCGTTGGCGCAATCGACAGCGATCCTGAGGCCGTCGAGGCGCATTCCACGCGGGAAGCTGCCTTTCACGACCTCGATGTAGCGCCCCTGCGCATCGTCCATACGCCGGGCCCGGCCGAGCGCGTCCGGCGAAGCCCGGTGGGAGTCCGCATCGGCCATGGCGGCCTCGATAGCCTTTTCCTCGGCGTCCGAGAGTTTGTAGCCATCAGGGCCGAAAATCTTGATGCCGTTGTCGTAGTAGGGGTTGTGCGAGGCGGAGAGCATGATGCCGAGGTCCGCCCGGAGGGACCGTGTCAGCCCCGAGACCGCCGGCGTCGGCATCGGTCCCACCATGACCACATCCCAGCCGAGCGCGACGAACCCGCAGACCAGGGCCGGCTCCAGCAAATAGCCGGAAAGGCGCGTGTCCTTGGCGATTACCGCCGTGCGGTGCCCGTTGCCGCCGAAACAGGCTGCCGCGGCCATCGCCACGCGCATCGTCGTTTCCGGTGTCATCGGCTCGACATTCGCCCGCCCGCGAATGCCGTCGGTGCCGAACAGACTGCGCGTTCCGCTTCCATCCATGGTTTCAAACATGCCGAAGCGCCTGCCACACCGCAAGCGCGCGCCGGGTTTCCTCGACATCGTGAACCCGCAACAGGCGAACCCCCCGGTCAAGGGCGAACAGGCCTGCGGCCAGAGATTCCGGGAAGCGGCGTTTCGGGTCGCTCTCGCCCGAAAGGCGCCCGAGCGACGCCTTGCGCGAGACGCCGATTGCAACGGTACATCCGAGCGCGCGGAACCGCTCCAGGCCCTGCAGCAAGGCCAGATTGTGCTCCATGGTCTTGCCGAAGCCGTAGCCCGGATCGACGGCGAGGCGCTCCGGGCCGATGCCCGCCTTCCGGCACGCCGCGACGCGCGAGGCGAGGAAGGCGAAGACATCCTCCACAACGTCGTCGTAGCGGGGCGCGTCCTGCATGGTCTCCGGGCTGCCCTGCATATGGACCAGCACGGCGCTCGCACCGGACCCGGCGACGAGGCCGAGCGAGGCGGGGTCCGCAGTAAGGGCCGAAACATCGTTTGCGATGGAGGCTCCGGCGGCGAGCGCGGCACGAAGCACGCCCGGGTGGCGGGTATCCACCGACACCGGAACGCCGTCCGCCGCAAGCGCCGCCACGACCGGCAGGATGCGTCGGCATTCCTCCGCCTCGCCAACCTCGACGGCGCCAGGCCGGGTCGATTCACCGCCGACATCGACGATATCCGCGCCCGCGGCCGAAAGCGCCCTGCCGCGCCCGATTGCTGCCCTCGGTTCGAACCAGTCGCCGCCGTCCGAAAAGCTGTCCGGGGTCACGTTGACGACGCCCATAAGGAGGGGCCGCCGGGTGGAAAGGCCGGCGAAGCGGGAAGGCTGCCCAGGCAAGACCGGGACCGGCGCCCGGAGGAGCGCCTAGCCCTCCGGCTGCGGTTCGGGACCGAGGCCCCCGGGCATGGGGCTCGCGCCGCGGCCGCGCTGGCCGCTGGACGGCACAGACGCGCCGCGCATCGGGCCTTCGGGTCCGGAAGCGGCGGGATCCTCGCGCCGAATCTGCTCGCCGCGTATGGCGGCCTCCACCTCGGTCCGGCTCAGCGTCTCGAACTCCAGCAGTGCCTTGGCCACGGTGTGGAGGTCGTCAATCCGGTCGCTCAGGATGCGCCGCGCGGTGGTCTCGCCTTCCTCGACGAGGCGGCGTGTTTCGGCGTCGATGATGCGCGCGGTTTCGTCGGAAACGTTCTTGCGCTGCGCCACCGAGTGGCCGAGGAAGACCTCCTCTTCATTGTCGGCGTAGCGCAGCGGCCCGAGTTCCTCGCCGAAGCCCCATTCCGTGACCATGCGCCGCGCGATGCGGGTCGCCTGCTGGATGTCCGAGGCGGCGCCGGTCGTCACCTTCTCGTCGCCGAAGATCAGCTCTTCGGCCACGCGCCCGCCGAACAATCCGGCCAGCAGCGCCTGTAGCTCGATTTTGGACTGGCTGTACTTGTCCCGCTCCGGCATGAAATGCGCCACACCGAGCGCACGGCCGCGCGGCACGATGGACACCTTGTGCAGCGGGTCGTGGTGTTCGAGGCTCAACATCACCAGCGCATGGCCGCCCTCGTGATAGGCGGTGAGCATCTTCTCGTCCTCGCTCATCACCATGGACCGACGTTCGGTGCCCATCATCACCTTGTCCTTGGCCTCTTCCAGTTCGGACATGGTGACGAAGCGCTTGTCGCGCCGGGCCGCCAGCAACGCGGCTTCGTTGACGAGGTTGGCGAGGTCGGCGCCCGAGAAGCCGGAAGTGCCGCGCGCGATCGTCTTGGGCTCGGCGTCCGGCGCCAGCGGCACCTTCTTCAGGTGCACCTTCAGGATCTTCTCGCGGCCGAGAATGTCGGGATTGGGTACGACCACCTGCCGGTCGAAGCGGCCCGGCCGCAAGAGCGCGGGGTCGAGCACATCCGGGCGGTTGGTCGCCGCGATCAGGATGACGCCTTCATTGGTCTCGAAGCCGTCCATCTCCACCAGAAGCTGGTTGAGCGTCTGCTCGCGCTCGTCATTGCCGCCGCCGAGGCCGGCGCCGCGATGGCGCCCGACGGCGTCGATCTCGTCGATGAAGATGATGCAGGGCGCGTTCTTCTTTCCCTGCTCGAACATGTCCCGGACCCGGCTTGCGCCGACGCCGACGAACATTTCGACGAAGTCGGATCCCGAGATCGTGAAGAAGGGGACATTCGCCTCGCCGGCGATGGCGCGCGCGAGCAGGGTCTTGCCGGTGCCGGGCGGTCCCACCAGCAGCACGCCCTTCGGGATGCGGCCGCCGAGGCGCTGGAACTTCTGCGGGTCGCGCAGATATTCGACCACCTCCTCCAGCTCTTCCTTGGCCTCGTCGATGCCGGCGACGTCGTCGAATGTGACGCGCCCGGACTTCTCGGTCAGCATCCGCGCTTTCGATTTGCCGAAGCCCATGGCGCGTCCACCGCCGGACTGCATCTGGCGCATGAAGAAGATCCACACACCGATCAGCAGCAGCATCGGGAACCACGAAATCAGGATCGAGACGAGCGACAGCCCGTCATCGGGCGGCACCGCGTTGATCCGCACGCCGCCCTTTCGCAACCTTTCGACGAGGCCGGGGTCATCCGGCGTGTAGGTGGTGAAGCGCTTGCCGTCCTTGGTCTGGCCGACAATGGTGCGGCCCTGGATCGTTACCTCTTCGACGTGGCCGGCCTCGACCTGGGCGACGAAGTCCGAGAACGGAACGCCGTTCTGCCCGCTGCGCCCGCCCGAACCCTGGAAAACATTAAAGAGCAGGATCAGCAGGACGCCGAGCACGAGCCATATTGCAATATTCTTGCCCATCGTCTTCAGCGAACGCCTCCGGCCGGCGTGAAACGGTGAGGGGAGTATCCCGATTCTAGTTAAGTCGCGCGCCGCTGGAAACAAGAGCGAATCCCGGGCCCGCCAGTGCTGAGCGCGGCCGGAATGTCGCACAGGGGTATGCCGGGTCGTCAAGCCCGTATGTCGTGTCGCCCGATTCTACACGCCGGCCGTCCTCGAAAAAGAAAGCGGGCAATGCCCGGTCGAGCGCAGCCGGCCAGGGCCGGGACCGCGCCGGTGCCGCATGTGTTCGCTGTGCCACGACAACCGGCGCGGGACCCGGATTGACGACGCGGAACCGTCCGTCCCAGAGACCTTGTGCGCCGGAGCGAAGCTTCAGCACTTCCCGAATCCGACCGGCCTCCCGGCCGCACCACCAGCCGGAGCGGGCTGGAATCAGGGCGCACCCGCCCAGCGTGGCTGCCGGTGCCGTCCCCGTAAGTCGTGCCGCGAGTCCGGCCAGTCGCGCGCTGCGGGGCGGATGAACTCGCCCGCCGACAGTGGCGATCAGGCGCCCGAGCGCCGCTTCGCCGACCGGCGAGGAGAGCATTCGGACGATATCGACGCGCGCGATTCCGCTTTCGTGGAATTCGACCGTCTGCACCAGCAGGTCGGCCATCTGCTCCTCCTGCAAGCGACGCGTCGACGCCCGTTCAGCGGCCTCGCGGCCCATGTCGCTCAACTGCGGGGCCGTCATCCCGGCGCGCAGCCGGCCCCGCGCCGAGGAGGGCTCCAGGTTCGTCGGGTCGTCCGTCCACTCGACGCCGAGGCGGACCAGATACGCCTCGAGGTCGCCGCGGGGCCGCGCCAGCAACGGGCGCAGCACGCGCATATCGGGAAGCTCGTTGAGGGGCGCCATGGCGGCGAGGCCGCGCTCGCCGCTATTGCGTTCGGCCCGCATCGCTGCCGTTTCGCCCTGGTCTTCCAGATGGTGGCCGATCAGAAGATGCAAGGCCCCGGCATCCCGGCAGGCCCCGGCGAGCAGCCGGTACCGGGCCTCGCGCGCCGCGGCCTGTCTGTTTCCGGCTGCGAGCGGCCCGGTGCGGACGACGGTCCGGTGCGGGATGCCGAACCGGGAAAGCCGGACGCCGGCTTCTGCCGCTTCATCGCCCGATTCGGGCCGAAGGCGGTGATCGACGGTGACCGCAAGGAGGTCTCCACCGCGCGAATCGGTCCAGGCTTTGGCCATCAGCGCGAGCGCCATGCTGTCGCGGCCGCCGGAGAC
>MPNF01000105.1 GCA_002238885.1 Alphaproteobacteria bacterium bin95
GCCCGAAGGACCGCCCGTTTCTGATGCCGATCGAGGATGTGTTTTCGATTTCGGGTCGCGGAACGGTTGTTACGGGGCGAGTTGAGCAGGGGATCGTGAAGGTCGGCGACGATGTTGAGATAGTGGGTCTGAAGGAGACATCGAAGACGGTGTGCACGGGCGTCGAGATGTTCCGGAAGCTTCTGGACCAGGGTGAGGCTGGTGACAATGTGGGGGTTCTGCTTCGCGGCACGAAGCGCGACGAGGTAGAGCGGGGTCAGGTATTGGCGCGTCCGGGCTCGATCCGCCCGCACACGAAGTTCCAGTGCGAGTGCTATGTTCTGACGAAGGACGAGGGCGGTCGGCACACGCCGTTTTTCTCGAACTACCGTCCGCAGTTTTACTTCCGCACGACGGATGTGACGGGGACGGTTGAGTTGCCTGAGGGTGTGGAGATGGTTCTTCCCGGTGACAACATCTCGATGGGAGTGAACCTTATCGCGCCGATAGCGATGGACGAGGGCCTACGATTTGCGATCCGCGAAGGCGGGCGCACGGTCGGCGCCGGCGTCGTCGCGTCAATCGACGACTGAACGCCCCGGACGCTGGAACGAGAGACCGAGTGCAATGGATCACCAGAACATCCGCATACGCCTGAAGGCGTTCGATCACCGGGTTCTCGACCAGTCAACCGGCGAGATCGTGAGCACGGCGAAGCGCACCGGCGCACAGGTGCGCGGGCCGATCCCGCTGCCGGTGCGAATCCAGCGCTACACCGTGCTGCGCGGCCCGCATATCGACAAGAAAAGCCGCGAACAGTTCGAGATGCGCACCCACCGCCGGGTGCTCGATATCGTCGACCCGACGCCGCAGACCGTGGACGCGCTGATGAAGCTCGATCTGGCGGCCGGCGTCGATGTCGAGATCAAGGTCTGAGGGAGGCTCGGGGTCGATGCGAACCGGCGTCATTGCCCGCAAACTCGGCATGATGCGCATGTTTGCGGAAACGGGTGCGCATGTACCGGTGACGGTGCTGTCGCTCGACCGGTGCCGCGTGGTTGCGCAGCGCCGCCGGGAGCCGGATGGCTACACGGCATTGCAGCTCGGCGCCGGCATGGCGCGCACAAAGCGGGTTACGCAGCCGATGCGCGGCCATTTCGCGAAGGCGAAAGTCGAACCGGCAAAGCGTGTGGCCGAGTTCCGGGTATCGGAAGAGGCGCTGGTCGAGGTCGGGGCCGAACTTTCCGCTGACCATTTCGTCAAGGGCCAGCATGTCGATGTCTCCGGCACGAGCATCGGCAAGGGATTCGCGGGCGCGATGAAGCGGCATAATTTCGCCGGCCTCAGGGCATCGCATGGCGTGTCGGTCTCGCATCGCTCACATGGTTCGACCGGCAACAGCCAGAATCCGGGCAAGGTCTGGAAAGGCAAGAAGATGGCCGGGCATATGGGCAATGCACGCGCCACGGTGCAGAACCTCGAAGTGGTCGATACCGACGTCGAGCGCGGCCTCATCATGGTCAGGGGCGCGGTGCCCGGCGCGACGGGCGGCTGGGTCCTGGTCTCGGATGCGCGCAAGCGCAAGCTGCCGGAAGGCGCGCCGTTCCCGGCCGGCCTCAAGGCGCCGGAAGAGGCCGAAGCGGCGGCCGGCGAGAGCGGGGAGTAGGAACATGCAGCTCCCTGTCAGGGATTGGGACAACCGCGAGACCGGCAACATCGAGCTCGCCGACGGCGTGTTCGGGGGCGAGGTGCGGCGCGACCTGCTGGCCCGCGTGGTGAACTGGCAGCGCGCGAAGAAGCGCGGCGGCGACCACAAGGTCAAGGAACGCAACGAGATCGCGCGGACGAAGTCCAAGATCTACCGCCAGAAGGGCACGGGCCGGGCGCGGCACGGGGCCGCGACGGCGAACGTCTTCCGGGGCGGCGGCGTTGCGCACGGGCCGAGAGTGCGCAGCCACGCGCACAAGCTGCCGAAGAAGGTCCGGGCGGCGGGGCTGCGCGCGGCGCTGGCGTCGAAGACCCAGGCCGGCAAGCTGATCGTGGTCGAGGATCTTGCGCTGGAGAACGGGCGCACACGCGATCTTGCCAGGCGGCTTCGCGAGATGGAGCTTGCCTCTGCGCTGATCGTGGGCGGTGAGACGGTGGACGAGAATTTCCGGCGAGCCGCCGCCAATATCGTCGGCGTCGATGTGCTGCCGCGCATGGGCGCCAATGTCTATGACATCCTGCGGCGGGAGGTGCTGGTGCTGACCCGGGACGCGGCCGCGCATCTCGAGGAGCGTCTGTCATGAGCCGGGCCCGCGTCATCAGGGGGCCGGCGCCCCGGATCGGCCGCGAGCGCATGCTTACCGTGCTGCGGGCGCCCGTCGTGACCGAGAAATCGACCCTGATTGGCGAGCACAACCAGATCACCTTCCGGGTGGCGATGGACGCCACCAAGCCGGAAATCCTCCAGGCGGTCGAAGGGCTGTTTTCGGTGAAGGTGAAGAAGGTCAACACGCTGAGGGTCAAGGGCAAGACCAAGCGATTCAGGGGCATTCCGGGTAAGCGCCCCGACTGGAAAAAGGCCGTCGTGACGCTCGAAGAGGGGCACTCGGTAGACGTGGCCACGGGGATCTGAGGCGATGGCGCTCAAGCATTACAATCCGACTTCGCCGGGCCGCCGCGGGCTCGTGCTCGTCGACCGCACGGGATTGCACAAGGGCAAGCCGGTCAAGGCATTGACCGAAGGGCTGACCGGGACCGGCGGGGGCCAAAAACACGCGGGCACAACGGGAGTCTCGGGCGGCGGCGGGCACCGGCGCAACAACCATGGGCGCACAACGGTGTTCTGGCGCGGCGGCGGCCACAAGCGCAAATACCGCCGGATAGACTTCAAGCGGCGCAAATGGGACCAGTCGGCGGTCGTCGAGCGGCTGGAATACGATCCGAACCGCACGGCCTTCATTGCGCTTATCCGCTACGAGGACGGCGAGCTCTCCTACATCCTGGCCCCGCAACGTCTCCAGCCGGGTGATTCCGTGGTCGCGGGCCGGGAGGTGGATGTGAAGCCCGGCAATGCGATGCCGCTGCGCCGGATTCCGGTCGGGACAATCGTCCACAATGTCGAGCTGAAGCCTGGCAAGGGCGGCCAGGTGGCGCGGGCGGCCGGGACCTATGTGCAGCTTGTCGGGCGCGACGCCGGCATGGCGCGGCTGCGCTTCAGCTCGGGCGAGACGCGCATGGTGCCGCACGAGTGCATGGCGTCCATCGGCGCCGTATCCAACTCGGACCACGGCAACCAGACGCTTGCCAAGGCAGGGCGCAACCGCTGGCTCGGCCGGCGCCCGCATGTGCGCGGCGTGGTGATGAACCCGGTGGACCATCCGCATGGCGGCGGCGAGGGCCGGACCTCTGGCGGGCGCCATCCCGTGACGCCCTGGGGCAAGCCGACCAAGGGCCGCCGGACGCGGAGGAAGAAGGCTTCCGACAAGATGATCCTGCGCAGCCGCCACCGCGCAAAGACGAGAGGCTAGGCCATGTCGCGTTCGGTTTGGAAAGGCCCCTTCGTGGACGGCTATCTGCTGAAGAAGGCAGAGGCGGTGCGTGGGTCGGGGCGCAAGGAAGTGATCCGTACCTGGTCGAGGCGGTCGACGATCCTGCCGCAGTTCGTCGGCCTCACCTTCGGCGTCCACAACGGCCAGAAATTCCTGCCGGTGCTGGTGACCGAGGACATGGTCGGCCACAAATTCGGCGAGTTCGCCCCGACCCGGACCTTCTACGGGCATGCGGCGGACAAGAAGGCACGGCGGGGCTGAGGCGATGGGCAAACCCAAGGCAGAACCCCGCCTGGCGGAGAACGAGGCGCTGGCCTACGTGAAATATATCCGCACGAGCCCGCGCAAGCTGAACCTCGTTGCCGAGAGCATTCGCGGCCTGAGCGTCGAGGCGGCGCTCAATACGCTCACCTTCTCGAAGAAGCGTGTGGCGGAGGATGTTCGCAAGGCGGTGCAGTCCGCGGTCGCGAATGCGGAGAACAACCACGAGCTCGACATCGACCGGCTGGTCGTGGCCGAGGCGACGGTCGGGCGGACGATCGTCATGAAGCGGATGCGGCCTCGCGCGCGAGGCCGGGTCGGGCGGATCGAGAAGCCGTTCAGCAATCTCCGCATCGTGGTGCGGGAACTTCCCGACGAGGACGACCTGTTCGTCCCCGAAGACGGTGATGAGGTGCTCGTCGCGGACGACGGGGATGCGGCCGAGGAGCGTGTGTGATGGGTCACAAAGTCAACCCGATCGGGCTCCGGCTCGGCATCAACCGGACTTGGAACTCGCGTTGGTATGCGGACCGCGACTATGGCGACCTGCTGCACGAGGACCTGCAGATCCGCGATTTCCTGGAGAAGCGCCTCCAGAATGCGGGCCTCTCCAAAATAATCATCGAGCGCCCGGCGAAGAAGGCGCGCGTCACGATCCACACCGCCCGCCCGGGCGTGGTGATCGGCAAGAAGGGCGCCGATATCGAAAGGTTGCGGATGGCGCTTGGACGGATGACGAACAGCGATGTCAACCTGAACATCGTCGAGATCCGCAAGCCCGAGATCGATGCGAAGCTGGTGGCCGACAATATTGCCCAGCAGCTTGAGCGCCGCGTTGCGTTCCGGCGCGCGATGAAGCGGGCGGTGCAGTCGGCGATGCGCCTCGGCGCGCTCGGCATCCGCATAAATGTGGGCGGCCGGCTCGGCGGGGCGGAGATCGCGCGTACCGAGTGGTATCGCGAGGGCCGGGTGCCGCTGCACACTCTGCGGGCCGACATCGACTATGGCGAGGCAACCGCGAACACGACCTACGGCTCCTGCGGGGTCAAGGTCTGGGTGTTCAAGGGCGAGATCATGGCGCACGACCCGATGGCGCAGGACAAGCGGCTCGCGGAAGAACGCGCCGCGATGGGCCGCTGAGGAGGCCGGGGGATGCTGCAACCGAAGCGCACGAAATACCGCAAGCGGCAGAAGGGGCGCATCCACGGCATGGCCAAGGGCGGCGCTACGCTGAACTTCGGCAGCTACGGGCTCAAGGCTGCGGCGCCGGCCAGGATCACCGCACGGCAGATCGAGGCCGCCCGGCGCACCATCACCCGCAGGATGCGCCGCGCGGGCAAGGTGTGGATCCGCATCTTCCCGGATGTGCCGGTCTCGACCAAGCCGGCGGAGGTCCGAATGGGCAAGGGCAAGGGTTCGCCGGAATACTGGGTGGCGAAGGTCAAACCCGGTCGGATCATGTTCGAACTCGACGGCGTGCCGGAGACCGTGGCCCGCGACGCCTTCGCGCTGGCTTCCGCCAAACTGCCGATAGCGACCCGTGTGGTCGTCCGCGACGGAGCCTGAGCGCCATGAAAGCGATAGACGTGCGTGCGCGGACCGCAGACGAACTCTCGGAGCTTCTGGAGGATCTCCAGAAGGCAGCATTCAATCTGCGCTTCCAGAGGGCGTCGGGCCAGCTCGAAAACACCGCTGAGATACGCCAGGTACGCCGCGACATCGCCCGGATCAAGACGGTCCTCGGCGAAAAAAGCCGCGCCGTGGCCGGGGCCTGAGGACGACACTGTCATGCCGAAACGAATCCTGCAGGGCGTCGTGGTCAGCGACAAGATGGACAAGACGATCATCGTCCGCGTTGATCGCCGCGTTCGCCATCCGCTCTACAAGAAGTTCATCACGCGCTCGAAGAAGTTCGCCGCGCATGACGAGGAAAACCACTATCGCGAAGGCGATACCGTGCGGATCGAGGAGCACCGTCCGATCTCGAGGCGCAAGCGCTGGACGGCGCTTGGCCGCGCGGGCGGGGGACGGGCGTCCGGGGAGGCCGGGGCATGATCCAGGTCGAGACCAATCTCGATGTCGCCGACAACTCCGGCGCGCGCCGGGTGCAGTGCATCCGGGTGCTGGGAGGCACTGGCCGCCGCTCGGCGTCGGTGGGCGATATCATCGTCGTCTCGGTCAAGGAGGCGATCCCGCGCGGCCGCGTGCGCAAGGGCGAAATCCGCCGCGCCGTGGTGGTGCGCACCAAGAAGGAAGTGACCCGCCCCGACGGCACGGCAATCCGGTTCGACCGCAATGCCGCGGTCATCCTGAGCCCGCAGAACGAACCGGTGGGCACGCGCATCTTCGGCCCGGTAACGCGGGAGCTGCGCGCCAAGCGCTTCATGAAGATCATCTCGCTCGCCCCGGAGGTGCTGTGATGGCTGCGCGTATTCGCAAGGGCGACCGGGTGGCGGTGCTGACCGGACGCGACCGGGGCAAGCGCGGAGAAGTGCTGCGCGTGCTGCCGGACAAGGAGCGCGCCGTGGTGCAGGGCGTCAACCTGGTTGCCAAGCACCGTCGCGGCAGCGCCCAGGGGCCGGGCGGCGTCGACCAGATCGAGGCGACAGTCCACCTTTCCAATCTCGCCCATATCGACCCCGAAACCGACAAGCCGACCCGCGTCGGGTTCCGCAAGCTGGAAGACGGCCGCAAGGTCCGCTTCGCCCGCGGTTCCGACACGGTCATCGACCGTTAGGAGCTGGCGCGACATGCCTCGTCTCCAGGACATATACCGTGAAACCGTGCGCCCGGCGCTGATCGAGCAGTTCGCCTACAGCAACCCGATGCAGGTGCCGGCGCTCGAGAAGATCGTGCTGAACATGGGCGTCGGCGAAGCCGTGGGCGACAGCAAGAAGATCGAGGCTGCGGTCGCCGACCTGACGGCCATCTCCGGGCAGAAGCCCATCGTCACGCGGGCACGGAAATCGATCGCCGGCTTCAAGCTGCGCGAGGGAATGACGATCGGCTGCAAGGTCACTCTGCGCCGGACGCGGATGTGGGAGTTCTTCGACCGGCTGACGACCATCGCGCTGCCGCGCGTGCGCGACTTCCGCGGCGTGTCGGCCCGGGCGTTCGACGGTCGCGGCAACTATTCGCTCGGAATCCGGGAGCAGATCATCTTTCCCGAGATTTCCTACGACAGGGTCGATGCGATTCGCGGCATGAACATCGTCATCTGCACCACGGCCCGCACCAACGAGGAAGCGCGGGCCCTGCTCGGCGGCCTCAACTTGCCGTTCGAGCGATAAGCGCGAGGGAGGACAGGAACGCCCATGGCCAAGGTCAGCATGGTGGAGCGGGACAAGAAACGCCGTCAGCTCGCGGCGCGGTATGCGAAGCGGCGCGCAGCCCTGCGCGCAGAAGTGCGCGACGCATCTCTCGCGCCTGACGAGCGCTTCGCCGCGTCGCTGAAGCTCGCGGCCATGCCGCGCAACGGCGCCAAGGTGCGGTTGCGCAACCGTTGCGAGTTGTCCGGGCGGCCGCGCGGCTATTATCGCAAATTCCGCCTGTCGCGAATTGCACTTCGCGAACTGGCGTCGCGGGGGCAGGTGCCCGGCGTCGTCAAGGCAAGCTGGTAGGAAAGGAGGCGGCCATCCCATGTCGATGAGCGATCCTCTCGGCGATATGCTCACCCGGATCCGCAACGGGCAGCGGGCCGGCAAGCCGCATGTCGTGTCGCCGAAGTCCAAGCTGCGCATGAATGTGCTGCAGGTTCTGGCGCGCGAGGGCTATATCCGCAGCTACGAAGAAAGCCACCAGGGGTCGGCCGGCGAGTTGCGCATCGAGCTCAAATATTACGAGGGCCAGCCTGTGATCCGCTCGATCCAGCGGGTCTCGAAGCCGGGCCGGCGGGTCTATTCCCGGATCAAGGACCTCAAGCCCTTCAACAACGGGCTGGGCATCCAGATCCTGTCCACGCCGCGGGGCGTCATGTCGGACCACGAGGCGCGGTCCTTCAATGTCGGCGGCGAAGTGCTCTGTCAGGTGTTCTGATGTCCCGCATAGGCAAGAATCCCGTCGCGATCCCCGACGGGGCCGAGGTCCGCTACGAAGGCGCCGTGTTGAGCGCCAAGGGCCGGCTCGGCGAACTCAGTTTCCCGGTTTCGGAAGACCTGGTCGAGGTCGAACTGGCCGACGGCCGGATTGCGGTGCGGCCTCGCGACGAGTCGAAACAGGCCCGCGCCATGTGGGGCACGACCCGGGCGCTCGCGCAGAATATCGTCACGGGCGTCAGCCAGGGTTTCACCCGCAATCTGGAGATCACCGGCGTCGGCTACCGCGCCGAGGTGAGGGACCGGGTTCTGGTGTTGTCGCTCGGCTACAGCCATCCGGTAGAATATTCGATCCCGGAGGGGATCGAGATCGTCTGCCAGCGCCCGACGGCCATTTCCGTCAGCGGTGCCGACCGGCAGCGCGTCGGGCAGGTAGCAGCTGAAATCCGTGCCTGGCGCAAGCCCGAGCCCTACAAGGGCAAGGGCGTCAGGTATGAGGGCGAATACGTCTTCCGCAAGGAAGGCAAGAAGAAGTAGAGGCGGGCGATGCTGACGACACGGGAACTCTTCGAGCGGCGCAGACGGCGTGTGCGCTACGGCCTGAGAAAGGCCGGCGACGGACGGCCGCGCCTGTCGGTGTTCCGTTC
>MPNF01000106.1 GCA_002238885.1 Alphaproteobacteria bacterium bin95
GCGCCGCATCCGGCAAACGGAACGAAACGAGTCCCGACCCGGCAATCGCCGCCTGACGCTCCTCGCCGCTCTCGTTCCCTCGGTCCCCGAAATCAAAACCCTTCTCGCCCGCCTCGTCTTCAAGACCTCAAACAGGCCGCCCGACATCATTCAGTGGTCCCTCTGGAGACGAAAACACCAAGCCTCTGCCGCTGTTTCCCACTATAAACGTCGACAAAATCCGCAACTGTAGTACTAATCCGGCGGCCAAGGGCTGTCGATCGACTTTAGACGGCGCTATGCCAGTCCAATCCCGACCGGAGGGCCATGACACCCGAGATCAGCTTTCAATCCCTCCAACGCAAACCGGCGTCCCCGCAGATATGGGCCCGGTGGTGACCGAATCAAGTCAGGACTGGCCTTCCTTCCGCCGGCTGTATCCGCGGTGTTGCCGGCTCTTTCCATAACCCTAAAAGTGGATCAATCCAATGGGCGAGGATCAGCAACAGACTTGGGCCTTTTAAGGTTGAAAAACTGCATTAATTGCCAAATTACATGAATTTGTGAACACCTTCTGTCTCTATAAGAGAAAGTTGGCCATCCTATTAGTTTTCCTTGGACTTACAAAATGAGAGGAAGGGGTCGTCACGTCGTTACGTTAATTGTCGATGCAATTAAGGCATAAAAACTCTTTGAACGGCATTTCCGGAAGGAACTGATACATCGGTAACTCCAGACCCCAAATCTCTCGTTGTGCGGGGTCTTCTCCATGCCCAACTCCTATGGTCCTGTGCTCACGGCGGACAAGGGACGCTTCGCTGGATCCAGCTGGCTTGTTCGCTTCGGAATCCGAGTTGCCTGGCATTCTGTCGCCGCGTTGGCACTTGCGCTTGTCCTGCTGTTTTCGCCAACAGGGCAGGCGCGCAATTCCTCCGCTCCGGAGACGCCACCCGTTGCGCGCCAGAGCGATCCGGGTGTCATCAATAGCCCCGCTCGACATTTGCGCGGGTAGGCAGTGGGTTGCCGGCCAGGTCCGCGCGGAGATTGTTGAACAGCAGGTCGAGCGTGAGCGGCGAGTATTGCTCCCGGTCGATACAGGAAGTGTGCGGCGTGATCACCAGGTTAGGGAGCGTCCACCAGGGCGACTCGGGTGGCACCGGCTCCGGCTCGAAATTGTCCAGCACCGCTCCGGAAATGCGCCCGGTCGTGAGCGCCCCGGCGAGCGCGTCATAGTCGAAGACGGGTGTGGGAGCTGTGGCGACGAGGCCCGCACCTTCCTTCATCATGGCGAAGACGTCTCGGTCGATGGACCCTCTGGTCTCCTCCGTGCTGGGCAACGCCACCAGCACGAAATCCGCCTGGCACAGCACCCCTTCCAACCCGTCCGGCCCGACCGTTTCGTGGCAGGCCGGATGGGGTTCGCCGGAGCGGCGCACGCCGAGTACGCGCATGCCGAGGTCGCGGGCCCGCGCCGCGCCGGCGCCGCCCACATGCCCGGGGCCAATGACGGCGAGCGTCTTGCCCTCGATGCCGGTCTCGATCTGCGGTGCCCAGCGCCGTTCCTCCTTGCAGGAGGCGAAGAACGGGATGCGGCAGTTGAGCATGAGCAGGGAAGCGGTGATGAATTCGCCCGCCTTCTTCGCGTGGATGCCGCTGCTGTGGACGAGGAACGCCTCCGGCTTCAGCCATCCCCCGACCGGCAGGAGTTTGTGGAAGGAGGCCGAGGTGACCATCGCCCAGCGCAGTTCGGGACCGGTGACCGGCGCCTGCTCCAGAAGCTGCTGGGTCGTCGCGACGATTGCCTCCGCGTCCGCCATGCCCGCCTCGTATTCCTCGCGGGTCTCGCCGAAGCTGACATCGACTGCCCCTGCTACTTCCGGGTGGCGCGCGCAGGCCTCGTCATACTGCTCGCGTGTAATTGCGAATGCGGGGTTCGCCTTGCGCACCGGGTAGCCGGGCGGCGCTCTTTCCGGCGAAGGAGGATTCTGGATATGCAGGCGAAGACGGCGGTTGCTGTCCGGCATGGCTCGGTCCCTTGCTTCGGTGCTCCGCGGGCGGGAATGCCCTCAGGCGGCGACCGCGACCTCGCTCCGCACCGCGCCGTATGCGGGCACATCCCCTTCGAGCGTCGTGCGGAGCATGTGGCGCTCAAATTTTTCGTCGTCGAAGGGAATGGCGCAATGCTGGCTGCAGCGATTGTCCCAGAGCACGACATCGCCCACCCGCCAGCGGTGGCGATAGACGAATTGCGGCTGGACCGCGAACTCCGAGAGCTCCCGGATCAGCGCATTGCCCTCGTCCTTCCCGAACCCTTCGATCTCAACCGTCCAGCGCCCGATATAGAGAGACTTCCGGCCGGTTTCTGAATGGATGCGGACCAGTGGATGCCAGACATCGGGCCGGTCGCACTTTTCCTTCTCGGTGAGCGGCGGAAGGTGGGGGTAGTTGACGGGATGCAGTTCGGTCCGGCTGAACCGGGCGCGCCGGCCCTCAATGGCGTCGCGCAAACGCTCCGGCAGGGCGTCATAGGCCTTGTACATGTTGGCGAAGGCCGTATCCCCGCCTTCCGGCGGCACAATGACGGCATAGAGCATGGAGCCCATATTGGGCACCAGCTTGTCTTCTCCGTCCGAGTGCCATCCCCATCCGGCCCGGCGCACCCCTACCGGCTTGCCCTTCCGCACCAGGTTGGAAACGATGAACACTTCCGGATAGTCCGGGAGGGTCACGGGCGCTTCGTTTGCGAGCCGGGGCATGATGTGAAGCGGGCCGAACCGGCGCGTGAAGGCAACATGCTGGGCCGGTGCCCAGGACACATTGCGGAACAGCAGGATATTGTGGTCCAGCCAGGCCTGCCTGATCGCAACCATCGTCGCATCGTCTATGTCGCCGGCCGGGTCGATACCCCGGATTTCCGCGCCGAGCGCGTCGCTCAGGGGGTGGACCTCGATAGCCATCTGTCTGCTCCCCGTTTAATTGCGACGCTTCATCGTAATGCCGCAGGGCAGCGTTTCAAGACCGGTTCGAGAAGGCTGGCCGGATCGCAAGACGGCTGCACCCCGCTGCACTACGCCGCCGACAACAATACCGTCGGGGAGGTTGCGGCGGCGCTGTTCGAGGCCGGGGCCGATCCCGAGGCCTGCGAGGGATACGGGCAGAAGCCGCTCGACTACGCGATCAGCTCCGCCAACGCCGCCTTCATCGAGGCGGCGCTGGACGCGGGCGCCGATCCGGCCGGCGGCGGCGACGCCATCGAGGAAGCGCGGGACATGGCGCGCTACTCCTGTCCCGCGTTCCGGCAAACTCGTGCCTACAGGCGCCTGACACAGGCCTCCTGGCGGCGCGAGTGATTTCGCTCACGGCTTCACCGCACGCCCCTTGCGGCGGCGGCGCTTCGGCACGGGAATCTTCTCGCCCGGCCACAGCACATCGGCATAGTCCAGCGGATGGTCGGCAAAGCCGAGCCGCATGGCGGGCGTCGCGCCGTCCGTGCCAGTGTGCATGAAGTTGTTCACCACCCGGAAGATGTCGAGATATTTCTTCACCATGTCGGGGTTGTAGGGCGCATAGCCGTACCAGACCTGGTTCCAACCGCCGCTCGGCGTGTAGAAGGGCCGCTCCAGGGCCGACAGGAACCGGCGGGTCAGCTGGAAGACATTGTCGACCCGACCGAGCGAGGCGCCGAGATAGAGCCGGACCTTGTCCTCCACCTCCATGTCCGGGCGCTCCGTGATCCAGCGGACCTCCTTGTTCGGCTCCTGCTTCGTGGGAACCGGGTGCCGCAGCCAGCCATGCTCGGGCAGGCCGCCCGCGTCGAGCGAGATCCGGACCATCTCGAAGCCGAGTTCCTCCCTGTCCATGCCCTCCAGACTGCGCGCCCGGGCGAAGGCCCGCATCCGCCGCATGGCCTCCTCGTAGAGCCGGTCGCGCTCGTCGATCGGGCAATCCTTGTCGTAGCGCACCAGGAAGCCGTGCGCTGCGCCCTCTGCAATCTGCTCCCGGAAGGCGCACATGAAGGACGAGATCGTCGAAAGATGCTGGTCCATGCAGAGCTGAAGCCGCTCCACGCCGGCGCCCTTGAGGATCTCCCGCAGCACGAACATGTGCCCGAGCGTGCGGTAGCCGGTCTTCACCAGCATGCCGGAGCGCAGCATGTGGTCGCGCAAGGGCCCCTGGCCCGGCACGATCTCCATCTCGGCCACGTCCTCATAGGCGTTGGCGGCCCGGAAGGCGTCCTGGATGTCGCCGACGGCCTGCTCGGCGGCCGCGCGGCCCATGCGCCGCTGGCCGGTGCGCCCGCTGCGCATCTCGTCGCCTGCGAGCCAGAAGCGCGCATATTTGCGGAACGCCTCCTTGCGGGTCATGTCGTCCAACTCGGCGGACTCGTGGTTGACGTCGAAGGGGTCGAAGCGGGGATCGTGGTTCACATCGAGTTCGAGGATGAAGCGCGAAGCGGCATCGACACTGCAGCAGGATGTCATCTCGACGGTGCGCCGCTGGATCCGGCTCGGCCAGTTGACCATGAGCGACTGGGAGTCGATGGCGATGTTCATCCCGGCCGGCAGACGCCGCTCGCCGGTCAGGAAGGCACGCGTGAAGGCCCCGTTCAGCTCGCAGCAGCGCCGATGGATGAAATCGAGGATCGTGTAATAGTCCCTCCAGTTGTTGAGCTTCGCCCCCTCCACCGTGCGGCGCATGGGGGACTTGTTGGCGATGCGCGAGAACACGTCGGCGGCGAGCGACTGGTTCCTGGCGTGGATCCTGGGAGCCTTGCGCGAGACGAGCACGCGGCGCAGACAGGCCTTGCACCGGTAGATCGGGTTCTCGGGCGTCTTGTAGTAGCCGTATTTCCCATAGAGGTGGCGATGCTCGCCGATGGAGAGGCCGAAATTGGCGCAGCCTTCGGTCTTGCAGGCGAAGCGGTATTCCAGCGGCCGGGCATAGTCGGCAATCCGCTCGACCTCCTCGGCGATGGCCGCGTTCGAGCGGATGGCTCCCTTGCCCTTGCAGGCCTTGCACTCGATCGCGGGCTCCTGGCCCTTGGCGGTCGAGTTCAGCTTGTACCGGAGATCGCGGTCGCGGCTTGGCCCGGTCTTGCCGCGCTTCGTGCGGGCCGGCGCGCCGAAATTGGCGCAGCCCGGTGTGCGGCAGTGATTGGTCTGAATCGGGAACATATCGCCGAGAATCCTGACATTGGCGGTCTCGGGGACCCGGAGCGTGCGGGGCGTCAAAGCCATGGCTCTTCCTCCTCGAAGAGCTCCCCATTATAACGCTGGAGGGGCCTCCTGTAAAGCCCTGTTTCTGATATTATTACATAATATCAACATGATATATGACCGTGATTCCCCAATGGAACCGAAGGCAAGGCGCACTCCAAAGGCCCGATACCAGCCGCACTTTCACTGGCTGTGTCATTAGCGAATTGGGCACGAGCATATTAAGAATAAAAACCTGTAAATGGACTGAACTGCGGGGACTCAGGGTCCCGGCCGCCAGACGGCTACAGTCAAATCCGGAGATTGGCCCGCAGCCTGAATTACCGATTGTCACGACAATCGGTTTGGCATAGGTTGCGCGCCGGAAATCAAGGTCAGCTGATGACGGTCCGAGGGGCGGGAGTGCCCGGGAGGCCGTTCGCCCCTGAAGGTTTGAGAATTGCTCTAAACGCGGTGTGACAGACCCCGGTAGAGCGGAGCCTGGCCCAACAGCCGGGAACCCCTTGTGCAAACCCGCCACGATCCTGAAGGCGCTCTTCGGCGCCCGGCCGGAGGGAGTCCGGCCCCGGTACATACCGTCCGGCTGATAGATCTCCCGCAATACGACACCGCCCGCGACCCGATCGAGCAGCGTCTGACGGCGTTCCTGACCGGGCTGCGCAAACGGCGCCTGCTGTTGGCGTATTTCGGCGATCTGCGGGAACGGGAGCAAGAGTCCGCTCCTGCGCCGGCGCCGCCTTATCGCCGGGGGGACCTGTGGGAATTGCGCGAGGACGTCGGGCTGTCGAGTTTCGGGGATCTGTCTCGGGCTGCTCAGTCCCGCCTCAAGCGCCGGGTGGACGCCGTGGTCGAGCGCCGGCACAGGGCGAGCGGCCTGGGGCATCTGAAGGACAAGGGGGAGAAGGAGCGCCTGCGCCCTCTCCTGGGCGATGTGCCGGCGGTGACGGTCTCCTCGGAGCACCGGGCCGACGAGATCGCGGCGGCGCTGCATGAGGAGATGCCCTGGATGGCCCCGGCGACGAAGGCGGCCTGGGACGCGCTCCGGCGCAGCGCGCGCGAGGGGACGCCGGTCCGGATCGGACCGCTCATCCTGGTCGGGCCTCCGGGGGTCGGCAAGACGGCCTGGGCCAACCGGCTCGCCGGGTGTGTGGGGACGGCGTCCTCCGTCATCGACGCCTCCCGGGGCCTGGCCTCGTTTTCGCTGGCGGGCACCGAACGCGGCTGGGGCACGGCGCAGCCCGGCCGGCCGCTTCAGGCCATGCTCGATGCGCGTCTCGCCAATCCCGTCATCGTGGTGGACGAGGTGTGCAAGGCGAGCAGCCTCCGGTCCATGGCCGGCGTCTCGGCGAGTTTCCTGCCGGCCTTGCTGGGCCTCCTGGAGCCGGAGAGCGCGCGGGCCTGGGACTGCCCCTATTTCCGGGTCCGGATCGACATGAGCCATCTGAGCTGGGTGATGACGGCGAACACGCTGGAGACCCTGCCGGAGCCGGTTCTGAGCCGCTGCCAGGTGCTGCGCATCCCCGATGTAACACCGGCGCAGCTGCAGGAGTTCGCGCGCCGCCGGGGAGCGGCGCTGGGTCTCCCGGAGGTGGCGGTCGCGGCCGTGGCCGAGGTCATCGCCCGGGCGCCGGCGATCCAGCGGTCCAGGCTCAGCCTGAGGGACGTCAACCGGATGCTGGCGCTGGCCGAGGACCTGGCCAGCCGTCCGACGCTGCACTGATGGCAAGAGCCGACATTCCGGGCGAGCCGGGAAACGCGTTCACGGGGACCTCCGCGTGACGGCGCTCCGAAACCCGCACGGCATACACGAGGTCGAGGCCCTGGTCGGGCGCCAGACCGTCTCCGGCGTGATGTCATGCTCGCTGTGCGGGCGAACCTGCCTCGGGGAACGCAGCTGGATGAGGGTCGAGGTCCATGACGGCCGGATCGGTTTCGAACGGCACTATCCCTGGAAGCTCGTCGCCTTCTGCCCCGCGGCGGATTGCGCGGAACGGGGCGGCGAACTCGTCGCGCTCATTCTTCGCCGGTTGGAGCGCTGGCACAACTCGGTCGATCCGGCCTGGTACCGGTATGCGGGCTTACCCGCCGGCACGCCAGCCCATCGCACCGCCCGGGCCGTTCGGGGCCGGCAGGGGCAGTTCTCGGTCGGACGGGCCGGAGGAGCCCTTTCCGCTGAACGAAGCAGGGCGGCCGCCATAGCGCGACAAGGTCGGCTTTCCGTTCCCGTTGGCGTTTTTCCTGTCCGAACGTCGCATCCGGATGTTCAGGCCGGCTACGCGACGCCGTCCCCCCCCGCTTTGCCGGCAATCCGTCAATGCACCAACATTCGAAGCGGACCGGTCGCCGGGGGCAGATCACGACGGCGCGCGCAGGTCTTTCGGCGGCGCAGTCGATTTCCTCACTATCAGTTGCACATCGACCGAGCGGTGCCTTGTCACGTCGCCCCTGTTGAGCCGGCCGAGAAGATAGGAGGCGGCGCCGATTCCCATTTCGTCCGTAGGGACCTCAATTGTTGTAAGGGGCGGGTTGAAATGCATGGCAAGCTCAAGATTATCGAATCCGGCGATGGAGATGTCTTCGGGAACCGCCAGCCCCCTTTCGGCGCATTCAAGCATGGCGCCGATTGCGAGAACGTCATTGCCGCAGATAATGGCCGTCGGCTGCGGTCCGTTGCGCGACAGAATCAGCGCGCAACCCTTGCGACCATCAGAAATGGAATAGGGCCGCTCCACAAGCATCGAGGCCCGCAATTCGATCCCGTGAATCAGAAGCTCTTTCTTGATCCCTTCCAGCCGTTTTGTCGTTCGATCGTTATCTTTCGTTATCCCGGATATGACACAGATATTCTTGTGTCCAAGTTGAACAAGATATTGAGCTATCTTTGCCGCCGCCAATGAGTTATCGAACCCGACGGTTGGGAACTTGCTATCCGAATTGAACACATATGTGTTCACGAATGGAACATCGAATTTCTCCAGAAGGTCATAGAGCTCCGGTCGATGATGTTCCCCGACAAGCACCAAGGCCTCGGCGCCCCGTTCGAGAAGCAGCCTGGCCTCCCTGAGTTCCGCGCTCAGATCGTAGTCGAATATCGCGACCAGCGTCGAAATCCCGGCGGCCGAAAAGCGGTCGTTGGCGGCGCCAACCAATCTGGCATAAATCGCATAGTCGAGCGTGGGTATCAGAACTCCGATCATTTGCGAGCGTTGCGATCGCAGCGCACGGGCTGCGTAATTTC
>MPNF01000107.1 GCA_002238885.1 Alphaproteobacteria bacterium bin95
CGCCCGGACGGGACGCCGGCCGTGACCTCGGCAAGAAATCCGGGCTAGTCTTCGCACGGCGCAAAGGAGCGACGCTGCGATGACTGCCCAGGCATCCGCCGAAACCACCGCCGAGCCGCCGGTCACCACCACTGCCGTGGCTGCGCCGGTGCTGGACCAGCACCGCTTTCCCGAGGACCGGCTTGCGGATTTCATGCAGCGCGAGGTTCCGGGCTTCGTGACGCCGCTCCGGGTCTCGCAGTTCCGGGGCGGCATGTCGAACCCGACCTTCCTGCTGGAGGACGGCAAGGGCCGGCGCTATGTGCTGCGCAAGAAGCCACCCGGCAAGCTTTTGCCCTCGGCCCATGCGGTGGACCGCGAATACCGGGTGATTTCCGCGCTTGCCGACACCGACGTTCCGGTGGCCCGGACCTGGGCGCTCTGCGAGGACGAGGAGGTGATCGGCCGGGCCTTCTACATCATGGAGCATGTCGAGGGCCGGGTGGCGCGCAACCTCACCCTGCCCGACCTGCCGCCCGCCGAGCGCGCCGCCAACTACGACGCCATGAACGCTTCGCTCGCCGCGCTGCACAAGGTCGACTTCCGCGCCGTCGGTCTGGAGGGCTACGGGCGCGAAGGCGGCTACATGGCCCGCCAGGTGCGCCGCTGGGCCGGCCAGTACGAGATGAGCAAGACCGACGAGGTGCCGGAGATGGACAATCTCGCGGCCTGGCTCGGCGAGAACATGCCGGCGGACGACGAAACCACGATCGTGCATGGCGACTACCGGCTGGAGAACATGATCCTCCACCCGAGGGAGCCGCACGTGCTGGCGGTGGTGGACTGGGAGCTCGGCACGCTCGGCAACCCGCTCTCGGACCTCGCCTATAACTGCCTGCCCTATCATGCCGGCGACGATCTGCGCGGCTTCCTCGGCGACATGGACCATGCCGCGACCGGCATCCCGAGCGAGGAGGACTATGTCGCCGCCTATTGCGAGCGCACCGGCCGCGGCGGCATCCCCGACTGGCCCTTCTACCTCGCCTTCTCGCTCTTCCGCCTCGCCGCCATCAGCCAGGGCGTCTACAAGCGAGGCCTCGACGGCAACGCCAGCTCCCCCGACGCCGTGCAACGCGGCGCCAAGGCCCGGCAACTGGCGGAGACCGGCTGGGCGATTGCGCAGCGGGGGTGAGGGCCTGGGCGGTGCCAGACGTCGCTTGCGCACTCATTTTCGAAACCGATCCGGTGACGCGCTGGAATAGCCGTCACTGTGAAGAAACGGCGCCGTGCGGCTTGCATCCAATTCGACCGCGATCTCCACATCTCCGGCATAGCCCGCCTCGATGAGTTCCCGGCCCGATTGTGAGTCGCGAATGACATCCTGAAGCCGGTCCCGAAGCGCATGAAAGGCGGCGCGGGCCGCTTCCGCATCCGGAGACGGCCACACCGTCATGTTCTGGATTATCGCTCCTGCCCCGAGGAGGTCCTCGATCGCGGGGCGCAAGCTGCCGTCCGGCCAACGCTCGCCTGCCGCTACGACCCCGATGGACGAACCCGGCGTGGACGAGGCCTGTGCGATAGCGGCCGCATTGCGCAGGCAACCCGCAAATGTCGGCACACCGCCCGTTTCCCGAGACAGCCTCGACCCGTTCGGCGAAGGAAGGACGATCCGCGTTCCATTCGTCACGGTCTTCAATGTCTCGGGAGAAAGGCTGAACTGCCCGCCGCCTGCCGACCGGGGCCGGGCAAGGACGGCGCCGCGGCTTTTCGCGTAGCTTTCGGCGTCGGAATGCCCGTGGGGAAAGGGAAGGATCCGGGCCCCCCGGGATGTGGCGATATCCACGGCCGTGCAAAACGACAACACGTCCACGATGACGACGACATCGCTCTTGGGAAGCAGCGACAGGAGACCCTGGAGTCCCCATCCGAAGTCCACACCCGGCCCGGGAGGACTCATCCGATGTCGATTCCGCGACTTGCGGGACCGTGCAAGCGGGACACGTCGCTATTCGGTTCAGATAACCCCCTCTTCCCTGAGCCGCGCGGCCGTGTCGGCATCGACGCCGCAATGCTCGGCCAGCACTTCGTCCGTGTGCTCGCTCAAGGTGGGCGGGCGGCGGATGTCGGCGGGGGAGTCGGAGAGCTTGATCGGGCAGCCGACGGTCTTGTAGGCGCCGCGGCCGGGGTAATCGACCTCCACGATCATCTCCCGCTCGCGCAGATGCGGGTCGGCCAGCACCTCGCCCGTGTCCTGGCAGGCCCCGCAGGGCACGCCGGCGGCGCCGAGCAATTCCATGACCTCGTATTTGCTGCGCTGGCGGGTCCAGCTTTCCACCAGCGCATTGTATTCCTCGCGGTGCTCCCAGCGGCCCGCCGGCGTCTCGAAGCGCGGGTCGTCGAGCGCCGGCATGTCGAGCACGCGCCGGAAGCCCTCATACATCTGCGGCTGGCAGAAGATATAGACATAGTCGTTCGGCCCGCCCGGCGCGCAGGGATAGGTGGAGCCGGGCACGGTCTGGCCGAGCTGGTTGCCGCGCCGGGGCTGCACCATGCCCTGGCGCTGATGGTCGCGCAGGCTGACGCGCAGGATGTTGACCACCGCCTCCTGCATCGCGACCTCCACCTTCTGGCCCCGGCCCGTTGCGTGGCGCTGCTGCAGCGCGGCCAGGAGGCCGATGGCGAGATGCATGCCGGTGCCCGAGTCGCCGATGGCGGGCCAGGTGTAGGTCGGCGGGTTCTCCGGAAAGCCGGTGACGCTCATCGCCCCGCCCATGGCCTGGGCGATGGGCTCGAACGCCTTGTAGCCTGAATTGGGCCCGTAACTGCCGAAGCCCTTGATAGTGCCGTAGATGAGGCGCGGATTGATCTCCGAGAGCACGTCATAGCCGAGGCCGAGGCGGTCGAGCGCGCCCGGCGAGAAGTTCTCGACCAGCATGTCCACCTCGGCGATCAGCTGCTTGAACAGCGCCTTGCCGTCCTCGGTCTTGAGGTTGAGCGTCAGGCTCTTCTTGTTGGCGTTCAGCACCAGGAAGAACAGCCCGTCCTCGCCCGGAATGTCGGGCATCGCCCGGCGCGCGGCCTCGCCCCTGCCCGGCTCCTCCAGCTTTATGACCTCCGCGCCCAGCCAGGCCAGCACCTGCGTGCAGGCCGGGCCCGCCTGGTTGTGTGTCATGTCGATAATTCTGACGCCGTTCAGGGCCGCGCTCATGGGGGCCGCTCCTCCTTGTCCTCATTGCCGGGCCGGCTATGCTCGCCGCCATGACGCAGCAAAATCCGGAACCGGTCAACGGGTCGGCCTTCGCGGTCGGCGGCTGGGAGATCGACATCCTCGTCACCGGCTTCCCCGGCAAATCGGTCAGCCACGGCTCGCTCGGCTGGAGCACCATCGTGCTGATCCGCCACGGCGAGAGGCTGGCGCTGGTGGACTGCGGCGCGTTCGGCCATCGCAAGCTGCTCGCCGCCGAACTGGAACGGCGCGGCCTCAGGCCCTCGGATATCACCGACCTGTTGCTGACCCACACCCACTACGATCACGCGGTCAACTGGGTGCTGTTCCCCAAGGCGCGGGTCGTCGTCGGCGCGGTCGAGCTCGACTGGGCGGCGGGCGAGCCCTGGGGCGAGACGGTGGTGCCGGAACTCTATGTGCGCGAGCTCGGGCTCTTCCCGAAGACCGAGCGGGTGGCGGACGGCGAGGACGTATTCCCCGGCATTACGGCTCATCTGGCGCCGGGGCACACGCCGGGCTGCCTGGTATTCCATCTCGCCGGGGCCGGGCGCGATGTCGTGTTCACGGGCGATGCCGCCAAGAACCGCGCGGAGCTCGTCTCGGGCGATGTCGACATGACCTTCGACGCCGCCGTTTCGCGCGCCTCCATAGAGATGATCCGCGGGCTCTGGCGTGCGCGGCCGGGCACGGTGCTGATTCCGGGCCACGACCTGCCGATGGTGCTGGGCGAGGACGGCAGGCCCGTTTATCTCGGCCGCCGCGAGGCCGCCATCGACGCCTGGTTCGGCGACGGCATGGACGAGGTGACCCGTTTCCAACTGACCCTGGAGGGGAGCGCATGACCCCGCTTCACCCCGAATTCGGCGCACGGCTCGACAGCCGCCCCATCAGCGGCCTCGACATGGACGAGGTGCGGGCGGCCATCGACCGCTATTCCTTCGTGTATGTGCCGGGCGCGGCGGAGGGAGACGAGGCGCATCTCGCCTTCACCCGAAAGCTGGGCGAGCCGGAGCCGAACCATGTCGTACTCGGGCAAGAGGGGCGGATCGAGTATTTCGGCACCATCGGCAATGTGCAGCCCGACGGCAGCGTGGCGGGCAGCGCCCACAAGCGCACGATCTTCCAGACCGGCAACAATATGTGGCACTCGGACTCCTCCTTCCGCGCGGTGCCGTCGTTCGTCTCGATCATGTGCGCCTACGAGGTGCCGGACGAGGGCGGGGAGACGCTGTTCGTCAGCCAGCGCGCCGCGTGGGAGCGTATCGAGGAAGACGAGCAGGAGCGGCTCGCGCCGCAGGTCTGCATCCACGACTATGTGTTCTCGCGCTCCAAGGTCGCGCCCGACGCGGTGACGTCCTCGCATGCCGCCTCGCTGCCGCCGGTGCGCCAGCGGCTGGTGCGCCGCAACCCGGGGAACGGTGCGCGCAATCTCTATATCGGCTCGCATGCCCGCGAGATCGAAGGCTGGGAGTTCGAGGACAGCCGCGCGCTGCTGGACGGGCTGCTGGAAGAGATGACGGCCGACGAGCATGTGCTGAGCCACCGCTGGCAGCCGGGCGACCTGGTGATCTGGGACAATCGCTGCCTGCTGCACCGGGGCGCCGGCTACGACGCCGACCGCTACCGCCGCCGCATGCGCCAGACCCGCGTCACTGGCGCCGGCCCGACGCTGGAGGAGTAGGGCCGGTCCGGGGCGGTTTACGACCCTCCGACCCGGTCCCGCCGGCTCCTTGCGAGCCGCTTGGCGACCTGCCGCTTCTCCCAGCCGTCGCCGAACAGGTTGACAACCTCGAAGACGCTCAGGCCGTGGACGGCGAGCCCGACGCCCCAGCCGAAGGCGGCCCAGAGGAACCAGAGATAGCCCGGGCTGGTGAAGAGATTGATGACGGCCAGGCCGGCAATGGTGACGGCATACTGGATCGCGTGGGTGTAGAAGGACCGGATGTCCCGGACATACTCCATGGCCTTCTGTTCGTCATCGGGGAGGTCCGGGAGGGAGGCGTCGGTTGCGCTTGTCATGTCTTGCCCGTTTCTGAGTGCCGAGAAGTCGGTTTCCAGAACGGCGGCGAGACATTTGAGCGTCTCGGAGCTTGCGTTCGCACCGCGCTCGATGCGCTGAAGGGTGCGCACGCTGATGCCCGCCATCGACGCCAGCTGCTCCTGGGAGAGCCCCCGTTCGATGCGCAGCTTGCGGACGATCATGGATGCCCCTCCCGCCGTTCCTGCCGGCCGCTATGGCCTTCTTCGGGGGCAATGACCACGACACAGGCCCGACATTTTCGCGACAGGGACGCCCGCGCCCGCGAAAACCGGGAGCGGGTTACGCCGGCGGCGCCATCCAGGGAGCAGCCTCATGGCCCGGCACGAAGTCGTTGTTGGTGACCGCCGGGTTGCGGTTGACCAGCTGGCGCCCGTAGATCGGGTGGGTCATCGAGCGCACCTCATGCTCGATGCGGAACACCGGCTCGCCCGTGCCCGGATCGACGATGTCGAGGAAGCGGTACTGCCACCGGTTGCTTTCCTCGGACACAAGGCCGCGCTCGTCCAGCCAGCGGTGCGGGCCGGAGAAATCCGCGACATAGATCGCGATATGGTGGCCGTCATAGTCGGGCAGCGGCTCGGCGGTCTCCACGAAGCGCAGCTCCTGTCCGCGCCCGACCGAGGCGTGGCCGACGCCATCCTCGTCCACCCAGGCCGCTGACTTCCAGACCTCGCGGTAGAAAGCGGCCGCTGCCTCGGCCGTCCCCTCGGGCACGTCGAAGGCGACATAGTCCATAGCGAGCGTCCGCCCCTCGTTCGGGCCGTGCACGCGGATGCGGTTGCCCCAGGGGCAGGCCGTATCAATATGCCCGTCCTCCCGCTCATAGGCCACGCCGGCGGCGTCGAGCCGGGCCGCCAGCGCGTCGAGATCCGGCATGACGAGCCCCGTCCGGCCCCGCAGGCATTGCGGCTCGCCGACCGGCAGGTGGAACTGGCTCTGCCCGACATTGATCCACATATTGTTCGTGCCGGTCACCAGGTAGGGGTCGCGCGTGAGCCCGAGCGCAGTGACATAGAAGTCCGTCGCGCGGACCTGGTCCGGCACCAGGACATTGACATGCTCCAGCGTGACGATATTGCCGACATCCTCGCCGGCGCGGTCGAATTGCCCCATGGCGCGGACCCTCTCCCGGTTAGTTGCAATACCCGTCCAGCCTACACCCGCAGGCCGGCGTTAGCGAGGCACTCCTATGCCCTCGCGGTGGGGAACGGCGAGCGGTCCACCGCGGCGATTTCTTCCCTGAGGAGCCGCTCGATCATCCGGGCCTTGTCTCCCG
Organism: Alphaproteobacteria bacterium bin95; assembly: GCA_002238885.1. GTDB lineage: Bacteria > Pseudomonadota > Alphaproteobacteria > Bin95 > Bin95 > Bin95. The sequence goes on from MPNF01000107.1 coordinate 6,523, forward strand.
CGGCGGCGGGGTCGTCCCAGAGGTTGCGGAGCTCGTCCGGGTCGGCTTCGAGGTCGTAGAGCTCGCCCCAGTCCTGCCCCTCGAAGACGCTCAGCCGCCAGCGCCTGTCGACAAGCGTATGCACCCGCGGCGGGCCGCCGAGGCCGGGATGGGGCCGCTGGTGGTCGTACTGGATGAACGCTGCGTCGCGGGCAGGACCGGCGAGCAGGCTGCGGCCCTGCATGCCGTGGAACGGCTCGATGCGCGCCCGTTCGAGGATGGTGGCCGGGATGTCGAGGGTCTGCGCGATGCCGTCTTCCGTTGCGCCCGACGGCCCGTTCGGGTCGGCCCAGACCAGGGGCACGCGGGTGATCTCCCGATAGGGCTCGGCGCCCTTGAGGAGCAGGCCGTGGTCGCCCAGATGGTCGCCATGGTCGCTGGTGAATGCGACGACCGTGCTCCCGGCCCCGCCGCTCCGGTCCAGCGCGGCCAGCACGCGGGCGACGGCGGCGTCGATCATCTCGATCATGCCGCAGGTGAGCGCCCTGGCTTCGAGCGCCTCTTGCAAGGTGCAGCCGATGCTGTTCATGCCCCGGAGCGCGGCCTCGCCTTCCTCCCGCTCCCGGTGGAGGGCCGCAACATGCGGCGGCGGCGTCCAGTCATTGCATTCGAAGGCGGCCGGAACCGGCATATCTTCGGGGCGGTAGGCGTCCCAGTAGCGCCCCGACGGGTTGAACGGATGGTGCGGGTCGGGGAAGGAGACCATGAGGAAGTAGGGCTCGCCGCCGGCTGCATCCAGCCAGGAAACCGCCCGGTCCGCAATATAGCTCGTCGGGTAAAGCGCCTCCGGCAGAGCCGTGCGCACGGCCTGCGGACAGACATAGTCGTGGGCAAGCTGGTTCCCGGCGCCGAGCAGCCTCTCCACGCCCGGCTCCCGCTCGCGCACCCAGCGCCCGTAGTCGCCGCCGCAGGCGTCGCCGTGCCCGGTGACAAGCTCTACATGGTCGAAACCGTAGAACGGCAGCGCCACGGAACCGAGCCCGGTGGGCGGCGCCCCCTGCCTGTAGGCGGGTGCGCGGAAATCCTGCCGGCTCGCCTCGACAAGCGCGCCGCCTGCGCGGTGGAACCCGCTCCGTTCCGGCCGGGGCTCGTCATAGGCTGGCTGTCCGGTGAAGTTCTGCAGGTGGCTCTTGCCGATGAGCGCCGTGCGGTAGCCGGCGTCGCGCAGGAGGTCCACGAAGGTCACCGCATCCGTCGATAGCGGGATGCCGTTCATGCGCACGCCGTGCAGCGAGGGCATGCGCCCGGTCATCAGGCTGGCGCGGTTGGGCATGCAGACGGGGCTGGCGACATGGCAGTTGTCGTATCGCACGCCCCGGCGCGCCAGCCCGTCGATGGCCGGCGTCCGCAGCACGGGATGGCCGTAGCAGCCCAGATGGTCGGCGCGCTGCTGGTCGGTCACGAACAGAATGAAGCTCGGGCGGCGGTCGTTCATCGCTGCGCCTGTCGCGCCCTCATGGCAGGAGCCGCCCGGGACCTTACCCCGACGAAGCTTCCGCCGTTTCCCGCTTTGCCGCCTCTTCCGCGACCAGCTCCTTCTTGGAGAGCTTGCCGATCATGGTCTTGGGCAGCTCGTCGCGGAACTCGATATGCTTCGGCACCTCGTGGCGGCCGAGCTTGTCGCGGAGGAACTCCAGCAGCCCGTCCGCATCCAGCGCCTCGCCCTCGCCGAGCTTGACGAACGCCTTCACCGCCTCGCCGGTATAGTCGTCGGGAATACCGATGACGGTGACTTCCTCGACGGCGGGATGGCGGTAGATCGCCTCCTCGACATTGCGCGGGAAGACGTTGTAGCCGCTCACCAGCACGAGGTCCTTCTTGCGGTCGATGATGAACAGGTAGCCGT
>MPNF01000108.1 GCA_002238885.1 Alphaproteobacteria bacterium bin95
GCGTGTCGATTTCCTCCCCCTCGCGGCCCATGCGCACCACGACATCGCCTTCGAGCTTGTCGGCATCGAAGACGTGCAGCGGGCGTCCCATGTCCATGGTGAAATAGTTGGTGATATCGACGAGCGCGGAGATCGGGCGCAGGCCGACCGCGCGCAGACGGTCCTGGACCCATTTCGGCGACGAGCCGTTGCGTATGCCGCGGACATACCGCCCTGCGAAGAGCGGGCAGGCGTCGGGGCAATCGCCGAGTTCGAGACGCACGGCGACGGGACTTTCGAAGGCACCGGGCACGGCCTCGCCCCAGCCCGGCACGCCTTTCAGGGTGCCGAGGCCGCGGGCGGCCAGGTCGCGGGCGATGCCGCGGATACCCGCGCAGTCGCTGCGATTAGGCGTGAGGCCGATCTCGATCACCGGGTCGTCGAGCCCGGCAACCCGCGCATAGGGCGCGCCGAGCGGGGTTTCGGCTGGCAGCTCGACGATGCCTTCATGCTCGTCGGAGATGCCGAGTTCACGCTCCGAAAGCAGCATGCCGTTGCTCTCGACGCCGCGAATGGCTGCCTTCTTCAGCCGGAGCGCCGAGCCCGGTATCCAGCTTCCCGACGGCGCGAACACGCCCATCATGCCGGCCCGGGCATTCGGCGCGCCGCACACCACCTGCACCTCTTCGGTGCCGGTATCCACCACGCAGACGCGCAGGCGGTCGGCCTGCGGATGAGGCTCGGCGGAGAGCACGCGGCCGGCCAGAAAGGGTGCAAAGTCCTTGGCGCGATCCTCGACGCCGTCCACCTCCAGGCCGAGCATGGAGAGCGCCTCGCAGACCTCTTCGAGCGACGCTTCGGTGTCGAGATGGTCCTTTAGCCAGGAGAAGGTGAACTTCACTCTGCCGCCTCCGCAATCAGGCCCGGAATGTCCAGCGGCCGGAAGCCGTAATGCCGGAGCCAGCGCAGGTCCGAGTCATACATCGTGCGCAGGTCCGGAATGCCGTATTTCAGCATGGCGATCCGCTCGATACCCATGCCGAACGCGAAGCCCTGCCACTCTTCCGGGTCCAGGCCGCAATTGGCGATCACCTTCGGGTGCACCATGCCGGATCCGAGGATTTCCAGCCAGTCGCCGCCCGCGCCGATGCGCAGCTGCCCGCCCTCGCGCGTGCAGCCGATATCGACTTCCGCAGAGGGTTCCGTGAACGGGAAATGGCTCGGGCGGAAGCGCACGGGCAGGTCCGCCACGCCGAAAAACGCCCGGCAGAAGGCGATCAGGCAGCCCTTCAAATGGCCCATATGGATCGACCTGCCGATGGCCAGTCCCTCGACCTGGTGGAACATGGGCGAGTGGGTGGCGTCGTGGTCGGAACGGTAGGTCCGCCCCGGAACGATGACGCGCAGCGGCGGCGGCTCGGATAGCATCGTGCGGATCTGGACCGGGCTGGTATGCGTGCGCAGCACCGGCCGTGCGCGTCCCTCTTCAGCCGCCAGATAGAAGGTATCCATCTCCTGGCGCGCGGGGTGTTCGGGCGGGATGTTGAGGGCTGTGAAATTGTACCAGTCGTCCTCGATGTCCGGCCCCTCGGCCCAGCGAAAACCCATCTCGCCGAAGATCTGGGTGATCTCGTCAATGGTCTGGGAGATCGGGTGCAGACTGCCCTCGGGCGCCGGCCGGACAGGCAGGGTGATGTCGATGCGCTCCGCTGCCAGACGCCGCTCGAGCTCGACATCCGCGAGCGCCGCCTTGCGGGCGTCTATGGCGTCCGACACTGCCTGTTTCAGCCGGTTGAGGGCCTGTCCGCGCTCGCGCCGTTCTTCGGGCGCGACCTTGCCCAGGCTCTTCATCAACTCTGTGACGGCGCCGCGGCGGCCGAGCGCGCGCACCCTCACATCTTCCAATGCCTCCAGGCTGCCGGCCGCCAGAACGGCGCCCTCCAGCTCGTCCCGGAGCGCCGTCAATTCGTCCGACATGGAAGGCCCTCTCTTCCGACTGTCGCCTTTGGCGCCGTTGTGGCGGCGGGCATCGCGCTCAGGCGCGTGCGTCCCGAGCCTGCTCCACCAGTGCTTTGAAGGAGTCCGGCTCGCTGACGGCGAGGTCGGCCAGCACTTTGCGGTCCACCTCGATCCCGGCCTTGGCAATACCGTCCATGAATGCGGAATAGGTCAGGCCGTGCTCGCGGGCGGCGGCGTTAATGCGCTGGATCCAGAGCGAGCGGAAGTTGCGTTTGCGCGTCCGCCGGTCACGGTAAGCGTATTGCAGCCCGCGCTCAACGCGCTCGATGGCGATACGGAAGTTGTTCTTGGCGCGGCCCCGATAGCCCTTTGCCTGCGCCAGAACCTTCTTGTGCCGGCGGCGGTTGCCGGCGCCTCCCCTGATTCGGGACATGCTCTGCGACCTCCCGGTTCAGGCGTAAGGCATGAAGCGGAGCACGATCCTCGCGTCCGGCTTCGACATCGTCGTGGTGCCGCGCGACTGGCGCCTCATCCGCTTCGTCTTGTTGGCGAGGCAATGGCGCTTGTAGGCGTGGTTCATCAGCACCTTGCCGGAGCCGGTCTTCTTGAACCGGCCTTTCGTGCTGCTCTTCGTCTTGAGCTTGGGCATTTTCCTGTCCTTCGAGCAAAGGCGGATTCGGGACGGCCGGGCATGCCCTCATTCGCGCCGGGCCGTCCGTCTATAGAGGCGCGCGGTATAGCCGGCCCCGAGGCCGCGCGCAAGGGCGGGGCTGCGACGGCGCGGTCGCATTCGCAGTGGGTCGAATATGCGGCTGCCTCAGGCGGTCAGCGCGGAGACATCACCATGACCATCTGCCGCCCTTCCATCTTCGGGAACTGCTCGACCTTGACGGCCTCGCCCAGTTCCGTCTGGACGCGTTGCAGGACGGCGCGGCCGACTTCCTGGTGAGCCAGTTCCCGTCCGCGGAAGCGCAGGGTCACCTTTACCTTGTCGCCTTCTTCGAGGAACCGTCGGACCGAGCGCATCTTGGTGTCGTAATCGTGCTGCTCGATCCCGGGGCGCATCTTGATTTCCTTGACCTCGATGATCTTCTGCTTCTTGCGCGCCTCGTTCTTCTTTTTTTGAGCTTCGTATTTGAAGCGTCCGTAGTCGAGGACCTTGCAAACCGGCGGCTCCGCATTCGGCGAGACCTCGACCAGGTCGAGGCCTGCTGCCTGGGCTTCGCCCATGGCCTCGTGGATTCCCACAACACCGAGCATGCTGCCGTCAGCGCCTACCAGGCGGACCGACCGCGCCTCGATGTCCTGATTCACGCGCGGCCCTTCCTTTTTGGGCGGCACTGTAGACGTGTGTCGAACTATGGACCGTCTCCTTCTTGTTCGCTAGCGGCCCCGGCTCGGGACCGCCGCTTCTTCGCACAGGGTATGAATCGAGTCGACAACTGCAAGTATTTCTTGCTGCTGCGAGCCGAGCCGGCGCAATGCGACCGTTCCCTGCTCCGCCTCGCGCCGCCCTACAACCAGCAGAACCGGCACCTTGGCGACGGAATGTTCGCGCACCTTGAACCCGATCTTCTCGTTGCGCAAATCGAGCTCCACGCGCAGCCCGGCCGCCCGCAAACGGTCGAACACCTCGCGCGCGTATTCGTCGCCGTCGCTCGTGATCGTGGCCACCACAGCCTGCACCGGCGCCAGCCAGAGCGGGAACCGCCCCGCATAATGTTCGATGAGCACGCCGATGAAACGCTCGAACGAGCCGAGGATGGCCCGGTGCAGCATCACCGGCCTGCGCTTCTCGCCGCTTTCGTCCACATAGCTGGCGTTCAGCCGCTCGGGCAGCACGAAATCGACCTGGAACGTGCCGCATTGCCAGTCCCGGCCGATGGCGTCGCGCAGCACGAACTCGAGCTTGGGGCCGTAGAACGCACCCTCGCCGGGGTTCAGCTCGACCTCCAGCCCGGTGGCGCGCACGGCGTCCATCAGCGCGGTTTCCGCCTTGTCCCAGACGTCGTCCTCGCCCGCGCGGACCTCGGGGCGGTCGGAAAATTTGACCAGCACGTCCTCGAAGCCGAAATCCGCATAGATGCTCTGGAGAAGGGTGCAGAATCGCTCTGTCTCCGCCGTCACCTGGTCCTCGGTCGAGAAGATGTGGGCGTCGTCCTGCGTGAAGGCGCGCACCCGCATGATGCCGTGCAGCGCACCCGAGGGCTCATTGCGGTGGCAGGCGCCGAACTCCGCCATACGCAGCGGCAGGTCGCGATAGCTCTTGATGCCCTGTTTGAAGATCTGCACATGGCCGGGGCAGTTCATCGGCTTCAATGCGAACAGCCGGTCCTCGGCCGCTTCGGCCACGAACATGTGCTCGCGGAATTTCTCCCAGTGGCCCGAGGCCTCCCAGAGCGCGCGGTCGAGAAGCTGCGGCGTCTTCACCTCGACATAGCCGTTCGTGTCGAGGCGCATGCGCATATAGTCCTCGCAGACGCGGAACAGCGTCCAACCCTTGGGCATCCAGAAGACCGACCCGGCAGCCTCTTCCTGCAGGTGGAACAGGCCCATCTCGCGTCCGATGCGGCGGTGGTCGCGCCGTTCGGCCTCCTCCAAACGCTCCAGATGCGCCTTGAGCTCCTTCTCGTCCCGCCATGCCGTGCCGTAAATGCGTTGCAGCATCTCATTGCGGTGGTCGCCGCGCCAATAGGCCCCGGCGACGCTCATCAGCTTGAACGCCTTGCCGAGCTTGCCGGTGGAGGGCAGGTGCGGCCCCCGGCAGAGATCGAGGAAGCTGCCCTGCCGGTAAAGCGTGATCGGCTCGGCCGACGGGATCGAGCGGATGATCTCCGCCTTGTAGTGCTCGCCCTCGCTTTCGAAGAAGCGCGCCGCCTCGTCGCGGTCCCAGACCTCGCGGGCGATCGGCTCGTCGCGGTCCACGATCTCCCGCATCCGCTGTTCCAGCAGCGCAAGGTCGTCGGGCGTGAACGGCTCGGCGCGCGAGAAGTCGTAGTAGAAGCCGTTCTCGATCACCGGGCCGATGGTGATCTGGACCTCCGGATAGAGTTCCTTCGCGGCCTCGGCGAGCGCATGGGCGGCGTCGTGGCGGATGAGGTCGAGGCCGTCGGCATCGGCGCGCGTCACGATCTCGACCGCGGCATCGGCGGTGAACGGTTCCGAAAGGTCGCGCAGCGCGCCGTCCACCCGGACGGCGACGGCCGCCTTCGCGAGGCTTCTGGAAATGGAAGCCGCCAGGTCGGCGCCGGTGCCGCCATGCGCGAAGGGGCGCACGGAGCCGTCAGGCAATGTCAGGGCAATCTCGCTCATCGGAGTGGCAAATGTCCCGGAACTCGGAAAGGAGGCCGCAATCTAGAAAGCGCCGCTGCCGCGTCAAGCGAGGAGAAGCGCCCCCATCCGGTCGCCGCGCCTCTTACGGCATGACCTTTACATCCGCGTTGCGCTCGACGGTGCGCAGCAGCTCGGTCACATCGGCTTCGCGGCCGAGATGGGCGAGCGAGGCCTGGTGCAGCTCGCGCACGACATTGGCGACGAACATGGGCGCGGCGCTGTCGGAGCCGAGCTGGGTCGCCAGGCGCACATCCTTGTGCATCAGCGCCAATGCGAAATCGAAGGGCTGCGGGCCCTCTGTCTGCGCGGCCAGCATGGCCTCCGACATGAAGCTCCGGCCCGAGCTCTTGTTCAGCACCTCGACGGCCCTGGCGAAGTCGAGCCCGTTCTTGACCCCCATCGCGACCGCTTCGCAGGAAGCCGCATACGCGGAAGCGGCGGTCACATTGTTCACCAGCTTCATCACATGGCCCGTGCCGACGCCGCCGCAATGGAAGACGTTGGGACTGATGGCATGCAGCATCGGCAACACCTCGGCATAGTCCGCCTCCTCCGCGCCGACCATGATCGCGATGGTTCCGGCGTCCGCCCCCTTCTTGCCGCCCGAGACCGGCGCGTCGATCAGCCGGATGCCGCGCTCCGCGAGTTCCGCCGCCATGGCGCGCGTCGCATTCGGGTCGCCGGTCGTCTGGTCGAGGATGATGTTGCCCGGTGCCATACCCTCGGCAAGCCCGCCCGGCCCGAACACCGCCTGACGCACATTATCCGAGGTCGGCAGGCAGGTCAGCACGGTTCCGCACTCCGCGCCGAGTGCTGCGGCAGACTGGACCGGCGTGCAATTGTTCTCTGCCAGCGCCTGCATCGCCTCGGGGCGCAGGTCGAAGACGCGCAGCGGATGGGTGAGGGCGAGGCGGCGGGCCAGCGCGCCTCCCATGTTGCCGAGGCCGACATAGCCGATGCTCATGGGGACGGTTCCTTCGTTTCCGATTTTCGGGCTATCCTATGCAGAATTCGCGCGCCGGAAAGCAGGATGGCCCCAAGGGGTGTCCGAGGAGTTCAGTCTATGCCCGATTCCCATGCCGCCGACTATTCGATGCAGGACCGCGTAAGCCCCGAGGAATGGGCCATTCGCGTCGATCTCGCCGCGCTCTACCGCCTCTGCGCCCGGCACGGCATGACCGACCTCACCTACACGCACCTCTCCGCGCGGGTGCCGGGCGACGAGGATGCGTTCCTCCTCAACCCCTGGGGCCTGCTGTTTGAGCAGGTGACAGCGTCGAACCTGGTCAAGGTCGACACGGAAGGCAATCTGCTGGGCGAGAACCGCTACGGCGTGAACGCTGCGGGTTTCACCATCCACTCTGCGGTCCATATGGCGCGGCACGATCTGATTTGCGTCGCGCATACCCACACCCGCACGGGCATTGCGATCTCGGCGCTGCCGCAGGGCCTCCGGCCGGTGAACCAGAAGGCGATGCAGTTCCACGGGCGCCTCGCCTACCACGACTATGAGGGCATTGCCTTCGACCTCGGAGAGCGCGAGCGGCTGATCGCGGATCTGGGCGACGCGGATGCGATGGTGCTGAGGAACCATGGGTTCCTTGTCGGCGGACGGAGCATTCGCGAGGCCTGGGCGCGGCTCTACGACCTCGAAAAGGCCGCAAAGACGCAGATGCTCGCCGAGGCCTCCGGCGCGCCGCTCGCCACGCTCTCGGATGCGTTCCTCGACGAGCAGAAGAACCGGCCGCGGCTGAACCGCAGCTACAATCCCTATGACGGTTGGGAATCGCAGCTTCGCCTGCTGGACCGGGCCGACACCTCCTACCGGCACTGAAACAGGAGCGCGTAGTCCCATGCCCGACATCCGTTCCCGCGTCTCCGAGGCCGAATGGCAGGCGCGCACCGACCTGGCGGCCGTCTTCCGGCTGGCGGCGAAGCACGACCTTTCCGACTTGGCACTCACCCATTTCGCGGCGCGGGTGCCGGACGAACCCGACAGCTTCCTCCTCAACCCCTACGGGCTGATGTTCGAGGAGATGACCGCCTCCTCGCTGGTCAAGACAGACCGCGACGGCGGCGATCCGCTGGATACGGGCAGTCCGCTGAACGCGGTCGGGATCATGCTGCATTCCGCCGTGCTCGACGCTCGGCCGGACGTGGCCTGCACCGTGCATACGCACACCGTGCCCGGCATGGCGATTTCTTCCCTGGACACCGAACTGCTGCCGGCTTCGCAGACCGCGCTGATCTTCCACGGGCGCGTCGGCTACCACGACTGGGAGACCGACGAGACGGAGCTGGACGAGCGCGAGCGGCTCGCGCGCGATATCGGCTCCAACGGGCGGGCATTGATCCTGAAGAATCACGGCCTGCTGGCCGCCGGCCCCTCGATCCCGACAACCTGGATGCTGCTCCACGCTCTGGAACGGGCCTGCGCCTCGCAGCTGGACGCGATGGCGGCGACCCGCGCTGCCGGCGCCGGGCTCGAAATGCCGCCGGCGGAGGTTTGCGACAGCACTGCCAGGCAGTTCGACGAATTCCTGGCCCGGCCCGGCCGGGACGACGACTGGCCGGCCTATCTGGAACTGCTCGACCGGGAAGACCCGAGCTACAGGGAATAAGCCGCCGAACGCCACCTAGCAGGGGAGAGCAGCCGCAAGGCTGCGCCGTCAAGCCATGAACATGACCGAATCGAAAGTCGCGATGGACTATGCCCGCGACGGTTTCGTCTTTCCGCTCGATATCGTGACGCAGGCGGAAGCCGCGGAACTGCGCGCCGACCTGGAGAAGGGTGAGGCCGAGCTGGCCGAAGACCGCAAGCGCCTCGGCCTGCTGCGCGGGTTCCCGGCGCGGTTCCTGCCGTCCTTCGACCGCCTCGTGCGCCATCCGAAGATGGTGGAAGCGGCTAGGGCGGTGCTCGGGCCCGATGTCATGGTCTGGGGCTCCGGGCTGTTCATCAAGGAGGCAAACACGCCGAGCTTCGTTTCCTGGCACCAGGACCTGACCTATTGGGGCCTCGACAAGGCCGAGGAGACGACCCTCTGGGTCGCGCTCTCGCCGACGACAGAGGAGAGCGGCTGCATGCGCTTCATCC
>MPNF01000109.1 GCA_002238885.1 Alphaproteobacteria bacterium bin95
CCGCGCGGGGACAATTTCGGCAAGGGCGAGCTTGAGGGAATCCAGGCGACGGAAGCGGCGAACAGCGCCGTGGTCGGCTCCAACCTCATCCCCACCATCGCGCTCGGCATTCCGGGCAATGTGGCGGCGGCGCTGCTGATCGGCGCTTTCATGATCCACGGCGTCGTGCCGGGGCCGCTGATGATGGTGAACCACGCCGAGCTCATCTACTCCATCTTCGCGTCCATGCTGATGGCCAATCTCGCCCATCTCATCATCGGGCGCGCGGGCATCCGCATCTGGGTCCAGTTCGTCAGGATTCCCAAGCACATCGTGCTGCCGACCGTCGTGCTGCTCTGCGTGGTCGGCGTCTATATCCCGACCAACTCCATGTTCGACGTGGGCATGCTGTTCCTGTTCGCCGGCGTCGGCTACCTGATGCGCAAGGCGGGCTTCTCTATCGTCTGCCTGGTGATCGGCTTCCTGCTCGGCGAGAATTTCGAGATCTATCTCCGGCAGACGGTGCTCATCAACAAGGCGGACCTGACCGTCCTGCTGACCAACCCTATTTCGCTGGCTTTCCTGCTGCTCACGGCCTTCTTCATCTGGCATTTCGGCATTCGCGTGCCCCTCAGGCAGAAGCGCCAGCGCGAGGCCGCCGCCAGGGAAGCCGACAAGGCATCCGACTGACCCCCATTCCATTCCCCCGACGCGAGGCGACATGTCCGACCGGCCGAACATCCTCTTCATCACCTCCGACCAGCAGCGCGCCGACTGCTACGGCTTTGCCGGCCGGCGTGTGAAGACGCCGCATCTGGACCGGCTGGCGGCGGAGGGGACGCATTTCGATGCGTGCATCACGCCGAACCTGGTGTGCCAGCCTTCGCGCGCATCCATGCTGACCGGGCTGCTGCCGCTGACCCATGGCGTGGCGGACAACGGCATCGACCTGCGCCCGGAGACGGGCGAACGCGGCTTCGCGACGGCGCTGAACGCGCAAGGCTACGACACGGCGTTCATCGGCAAGGCCCATTTCGCGACCAGCAGCACCTTTTCGCCGACCGGCACGCCGGAATGCAGCCACAGCACGGCCGATTTCGATCCGTCCTGGTTCGGGCCCTATATGGGCTTCAGCCATGTCGAACTGATGGTGCTCGGGCACTGGTTCCACCACCGCAAGGAAGGGATAACGCCGCCGCACGGGCAGCATTTCGAGCGCTGGGCGTTCGAGGAGTCCGGTTATCCGGACATATTCGACCTCTGGGCGGCCGAGACCCAGCCGGGGACGGGCGCGGCGCAGACCTGGAGTTCCGGCATGCCCGCCGCGGTGCATAGCAGCGCCTGGTGCGCCGACCGCACGATCGAGTGGCTGCAGAACCGGAAATCGGATACGCCCAGTTGCGCGTGGGTGTCGTTCCCCGATCCGCACCATCCCTTCGACTGCCCGGAGCCGTGGAGCCTGCTGCACCACCCGGACGAGGTGGAATTGCCCGTGGAAGGCGGGAAGGACCTGGACCGCCGCCCCTGGTGGCACCGGGCCTCGCTGGAGCGCGAACCGGTGCTTGCGGACCCGAGTCTCCGCGATTTCCGTGCGAAGCTCTCGCGCGTGCCCGACCAGACAGAGGCGCAACTGCGCGAGATGACGGCGAACTATTACGGCATGGTCTCACTCATCGACCACTCGGTCGGGCGCATCCTCGTCGAGCTCGACCGGCTGGGCATGCGCGACAACACCATCGTCGTCTATTCGACCGACCATGGCGACCTGCTGGGCGACCACGGCCTCTACCTCAAGGGTCCGACGCCCTACGAGGCGCTGCTGCGCGTCGGGCTGATCGCGCGCGGCCCCGGCATTCCCGCCGGGCGGCAGGCGAAGGACCCGGTTTCCACGCTGGATCTGCCCGCAACCTTCTGCGACTACGCCGGCACGGCGCTGGACGAGCGCGCCCAGTCGGAGAGCCTGCGCGGCCTGTTCGAGAACGCGCCGGGCGCCGGGCGTGAGGTGGCCTACAGCGAATGGAACGTGAATGCGAGCCGCTGCGGCGTGCCGCTGGAGCTGCGCACAGTGCGCACGAAAACGGCGAAGCTGACTTTGGAGCTGGGGTCGGGCGCCGGCGAGCTCTACGACCTTGCAAGCGACCCGAACGAAATGGACAACCGTTTCGACGATCCGGGCGCCGCTGCGCTCCGCCGCGAACTGGAAGAGATGGTGCAGGCGCGGCCGGGCGATGTGCTGGAGACGTTCGACGAACCCGTCGGCATGGCCTGACCGCCTCGGTTCAAAACGCCGGGGCTATGCTCTAAAAGACGCGGCAACGCACTGCAGCGAGGCCCGGCTCCCATGCGCGAAGCGTCGATAGCGCGGAAAACGACGGAAACCGAGATCGATGTCCGGATTCGCCTCGACGGCGAGGGCCGGTACAGCGTCTCGACCGGCGTCGGTTTCCTCGATCACATGCTCGAACAACTCGCCCGGCACGGCCTTGTCGATCTCGACCTCGCCGCCAAGGGAGACCTCCACATCGACGCGCACCACACCACGGAGGACACCGGCATTGCCGTGGGACAGGCCGTGTCCGCCGCGCTCGGGGACCGGAAGGGCATCCGGCGCTACGGCCATGCCTATGTGCCGATGGACGAGGCGCTTGTGCGCGTCGCGCTCGACCTTTCCAACCGGCCCTATCTCATCTGGCATGTGGACCTTCCGGCGCAGAAGCTCGGGACGATGGACACGGAACTCTTCCGGGAGTGGTTCCAGGCCTTTGCGCAGCATGCCGGCGCGACGCTGCATGTCGAATGCCTCTACGGCACCAATACGCACCATATCGTCGAAGCCTGCTTCAAGGCCCTGGCGCGGGCATTGCGCATAGCGGCGGAGATCGACCCGCGTCGCAGCGACGCCGTGCCCTCCACCAAGGGCAGCCTCTGACCGGCGCCATGCGTATCTATACGATTCATCGCCGCAGCCGGGGCGTTCTGGAGGAGCCCGAAATTCGTGCCGTCAAGGAAGGCTTCTGCTGGCCGGCGCTGTTCTTCGGACCGCTCTGGGCGGCATGGCGCGGCGACTGGGCAGTCGCCGCAGGGCTTCTGGCGGTCGTCGCGGCAGCGGTCGCTCTTGGCGAATTCCCGTGGCTGTCGCTGCCGTTGCTGCTGCTCGCGGCCTTCTCGGTCGGCTTCGAAGGCAACGACCTGACGCGCTGGCGCCTCGGCCGGCGGGGGTTCTCCGCAGCCGCGCTCGCGGCCGGGCGGAACGCCGCCGATGCCGAGGCCTGCTTCCTGGCCCGGACGCCGCAGTGACCGTCGCCATCGTCGATTATGGGTCCGGCAACCTGCGCTCGGCCGAAAAGGCGTTCGCGCGGGCTCTCGACGAGAACGGCGGAGGAGGCCGGGTCTTCGTGACCTCCGACCCCGACGAGGTGGCCGCCGCCGACCGCATCGTGCTGCCCGGCGTCGGCGCCTTCGGAGACTGCCGCTCGGGCCTGTTCGGGTTGGATGGCATGGTCGAGGCCCTGGCGGAGGCGGTGACCGACAGGGGGCGGCCCTTCCTCGGTATCTGCGTCGGCATGCAGTTGATGGCGGAGCGGGGGCTCGAGCACGGCGTGCATGAGGGCCTCGGGTGGCTGCCCGGCAGCGTTGTCGCGCTGGAGCCGGGCGACCCGGCCTGCAAGGTGCCGCATATGGGCTGGAACGGCCTGTCGGCGGTCGCTGACCATCCGGTGCTTGCCGGGCTCGGCAACGGAGGCTACGTCTATTTCGTGCATTCCTACCGGTTCGCGCCGGCGGAGGACGGGCACATGCTGGCAGAGAGCGACCATGGCGGCCGATTTGCCGCCGTCGTCGGTCGCGGCAATGTGATCGGCACGCAATTCCATCCCGAGAAGAGCCAGTTATATGGGTTGCGTCTGATTGCGAACTTCCTCGATTGGCGGCCGTGACATGGAAAAGTTTCAGGTGGAGCGCCTCGAATCGCTGAGCGAGACCGACCTGTTCGATCTCTGCGAAGCGACGGATGCGGCGATTCTGGACGGCGGCGGGTTCGGTTTCGTGTCCCCGCCCGAACGCAATTGGCTCGAACGCTACTGGCAGGGCGTGCTGCTGGTGCCTGAGCGCAGCCTGTTCGTCGCCCGGCGCGAGGGAACGATTTGCGGCTCCGTGCAGATGGTGGCCCCGCCGCGCAACAACGAAGCCCAGAAGTCGATTGTCGCGGTGCAACATCTCTTCGTTGCACCCTGGGCGCGCGGCCTGGGCGTCGGGCGGCTGCTGATGAAGGCGGCTGAGGCCGAAGCCAAGACCCGCCGCTTCAAGGTCATCAATCTGGATGTGCGGGAGACCCAGACCCAGGCGATCGCCATGTACGAGGGGCTCGGCTACCAGCGCTGGGGCCTGCACCCGAAATATGCCCATGTCCGGGGCAACTGGGTGCCGGGCATCTACTTCTTCAAGGATGTGCCGCCTGCCGGAAAACGGCGGAACGGATGATCGTCTTCCCCGCCATCGACCTCAAGGACGGTTCCTGCGTGCGTCTGGTCCAGGGCGATATGGGCCGGGTGACGGTCTTCAACGACGATCCCGCCGACCAGGCCGGCCGGTTCGAGTCGGCGGGGTTTTCGTGGTTGCACCTGGTGGACCTGAACGGCGCGGTGGAGGGCGAGCCGGTCAATGCCGAGGCTGTGGAGGCCGTGCTTGCGGCGGTGGGTCTGCCGGTCCAGCTCGGCGGCGGCATCCGCGATATGGCGACCATCGAGACCTGGCTCGGCAAGGGCGTGCGGCGGGTCGTGCTGGGCACGGCGGCGCTTACCGACCCGGCTTTGGTCCGGGCCGCCTGCCGGCAGTTCCCCGGGCGGATCGTCGTCGGCATCGATGCGCGCGACGGCATGGTCGCAACAAGGGGCTGGACCGAGACCTCGCAAACCCCGGCTCTCGATCTTGCGCTCCGCTTCGAGGATGCCGGCGTCGCGGCCATCGTGTTCACCGACAT
Organism: Alphaproteobacteria bacterium bin95; assembly: GCA_002238885.1. Lineage (GTDB taxonomy): Bacteria > Pseudomonadota > Alphaproteobacteria > Bin95 > Bin95 > Bin95. The sequence continues at coordinate 4,958 of MPNF01000109.1, forward strand.
CGCCCGCGACGGGGCGCTGGGCGGCGTCAATATGGACGCAACGGTGGATCTTGCATGGGCGCTGACCACCCCGGTCATCGCGTCGGGCGGGGTGGCGGACCACGACGATCTCCGCGCAATCTATGCCGAACGGGGTTCGGGCATCGAAGGAGTGATTTGCGGGCGGGCGCTTTACGACGGGCGGATCGACCCGGCGACAGCGCTGCACATCGCGACGGGCGGCGAATGCTGACCGTGCGCGTCATCCCCTGTCTCGACGTCGATGCCGGCAGAGTCGTGAAGGGCGTCAATTTCGTGGACCTGCGGGATATGGGCGACCCTGTCGAGCAGGCCCGCTTCTACGACGCGTCGGGTGCCGACGAACTCTGCTTCCTCGATATCACCGCGAGCCACGAGCAGCGCGACACGATCCTCGACGTCGTACGCCGCACCGCCGACCGTTGCTTCATGCCGGTGACGGTCGGCGGCGGAATCCGCACGGTGGAGAATATCCGCAACCTCCTGCTGGCCGGCGCGGACAAGGTGTCGATCAACACGGCCGCCGTTTCCCGTCCGGAATTCGTGCGCGAGGCGGCCCGCAAGTTCGGCACGCAATGCATAACGGTCGCGGTCGATGCAAAGCGCGCCGGGACCGGCCGGTGGGAAGTCTTCACGCATGGCGGGCGGCGGCCGACCGGCATAGAGGCTGTGGGCTGGGCGGAGCGCATGATCTCGCTGGGAGCGGGGGAAATCCTCCTTACTTCCATGGACCGTGACGGCACCAGGGACGGCTACGACCTGGAGCTCACGCGCGCCGTTGCCGATGCCGTGCCGGTGCCGGTGATTGCCTCCGGCGGCGTGGGATCGCTTGAGCACCTGGCGGAAGGTGTGGCGGACGGCCATGCCTCGGCCGTCCTCGCCGCTTCGATCTTCCACGACCGCATCTACAGCATCGCGGAGGCCAAGCGGTCCATGGCGGCGGCCGGCATCCCGGTGCGCCCGGAGCCCGGCGCATGAACGACAACGACATAATCGACAGGCTCTACGCGGTCATCGAGAGCCGGCGGGGCGCCGACCCCGAGACCTCGCGCACGGCGCGCTACTTCCACCTGGGCCGGGAGAAGATCGCGCAGAAAGTGGGTGAGGAGGCCGTCGAGACGGTTATCGAAGCGGTGCGCGGCGACCGGGACCGATTGATCGAGGAAAGCGCCGATCTGCTCTACCACCTGCTGGTGCTCTGGGCCGATGCGGGCGTGGCGCCGGACGATGTGCGGGCGGCGCTGGCCCGGCGCGAGGGCAAATCCGACGCAAGCGAGCGATCCCGATGAGCTATGACGACGACAACATCTTTGCGCGCATCCTGCGGGGCGAGATTCCCTGCGACAAGGTGCATGAAAGCGACCATGCGCTCGCCTTCCGCGACATCGCGCCGAAGGCTCCGAGCCATGTGCTGGTGATTCCCAAGGGCCGCTACGAGACGCTGCACGAGTTTGCGGAGAAGGGCAGCGACGCCGAACTGGCCGGCTGGGTGCGCGCCATGGCGGCGGTCGCGCGCGCCGAAGGCGTTACCGAAGGCGGCTACCGCGCGACCGTCAATAACGGCCCCCACGGCAACCAGGAAGTGCCGCACCTGCATGCGCACATAGTCGGTGGCCGCCAGCTCGGCGGTGCGCCGCGCGGGTGACGCCTGCTACTCCGCTGCCTTCCGCGGCTTGACTCGATTCAGAATGTCCTGGGCCCGATGCCAGTCGGCGGAATTTTCGGGCAGCTTGCGACCTGCGCGGCCGGCGAGGGCGACCGCGCGGCGGGCATCGCCGGTGAGCAGGGCGTGTTCCGCCAGCGACAGATCGGCAAGAACCGGCCGGCCCGAGCGCCCCTCTGCAATGCCGAGCCAGTACCAGGCGCCTGCGCTTCGCGGCGAGCGGCGGGTGACCTCGCGCAGATTGCGGACGGCCTCTTCGAGAGTGTCCTGCGTGCCGACTTCGATGGCGGCGCGGCCGAGCTCGATACGGATCAGGCCCGCATGGGGAGCGAGGCGCACGGCCTCGCGATAGGCTTCCAGCGCCTCCGCGCCGCGGCCGTTCTCGAACAGCATCTGGCCCCGGAGTTCGTGGAAGTAGGGGTCTTCCGGCGCCTCCGCGATAAGGCCGTCGATCAGGGCGAGCGCTTCGGCGAGGTTCGGGATACGGTAGTGGGCGATGGCGCGGGCGTAACGCGACGCTACGCCCTTGTCGGAGGCGTCGTAGCGGGCAAGCGTCTCTTCGGGGGGGCTGAGAAATCCGTCCAGCTTGGCGACCATCCGGGCATGGCGCCGGTAGAAATCGTCCGGCAGGTCGGCGTCGGCCCAGGGAGACTCGGCGGTATGCTCGCGCACGATCTGGATACGCTCTTCCGTGAGCGGATGGGTGCGCCGGTACACATCCCCCCCGCCGCCGGCTATCGTTTCCCGGTTCTCCAGAATCCCGAGGAATTCCGCTAAGCCGCGCGACGAGATTTTCGACCGGTCGAGATATTGCAGCGCCGCCTGGTCCGCGGCCGACTCCTCGGTCCGGGAATGGCGCAGAAGGCCTCGCTCGGCAAGCGTGACGCCGCCCGATATCACCGCCTGTGCGACACGGGGGTCCCCCGTCGCGATGCCCGCTGCGGCGCCGAGCGCCGTTGAGAGGATCGCCTGTGCCGTCCGGCTCTCGATTTCGCTCTTGAGACGCGCGAGATGTCCGCCGACAATATGGCCCGTCTCATGCGCGATCACGCCGATAACCTGGCCGGGGCTCTCGCTGACCCGGAGCAGTCCGGTGTACAGGAATATCTGCATCCCGTTGGAAACAAAGGCGTTCACCTGGTCGCTATTCACGAGATGCAAGCGTATGCTTTCCGGCGAAATACGGGCCGCGCGGAAGACCGGATTCGCATACAGGCGGAGCGTTTCCTCTATTTCCGCATCCCGGACCATATTGAGCGACTGGGCTTCCGAGGGCGCCGCGCCCGAGAACGCAAGCAGAGCGGCGAAGAGGCCGCAGAGAAGGGTTCGTATGGGCCTCATGGATGGCGACCTCGCAGGGCGTTGGGCACAAGCTAGGCGCCGGTCCGGATTGCGTCAATTGGCGCCGGCGGTTCTGGTCCCGCTGTTCCTTGGCGCGTGCGGAACCGTCCCCGGCGTCGATCCGGCAGCCGTTCCGCGCCAGAACTATCTTGGCAGTGTCGTCGCCGGCGAGCCCAACGCTGCGCTGACCGCCCGGGACATTCTGAAAGCCGGCGGTTCCGCTGCAGATGCCGCGGCGGCGCTGGCCATGACGTTGGCCGTGACCAGGCCGTCCCGTGCCAGCCTCTGGGCCGGGGGCATCTGCATCGTGAATGACTCGAAGGACGGGGACCAGCGGGTCTATTCCTTCATCCACCC
>MPNF01000110.1 GCA_002238885.1 Alphaproteobacteria bacterium bin95
TTCGGCGCGGAAATTCGCGGCGTCGATCTGGGCGCCGGAGCCGACGATGCGCTCATGCGCTGGCTCACCGGCGCGCTCTACGAGCACCGCGTCATCGTCATCCGCGACCAGTCGCTCGACAAGGAGAACTATCTCGGCTTCGGGCGGCAATGGGGCACGCCCATCCCCCATGTGCTCGACCACATGCGCATGCCCGGCTATCCCGAGCTGCTGACGGTGGGCAACACCGAGAAGCGCGACGAGGACCCCAAGATCCGCAACGGCGCCGCGCTCTGGCACACCGACCAGCCGCACCTTCGGTGCTAAACTGTTGATTCAAAGCATGTTTTTCCTCGTGCCATCGCAGGTTCGAGGTGGAAATGCAAACGCGTTTTCCCCCGCCTGCAGCAGACCGCAGGAGGAAAATGCATGTCCCGTGTCCGCCTCTCGGAGAGCCGCATCAAGGCCCTGAAGGCCCGCAAGGCACCCTATGATATCCGCGATGCCGTTCTGAAGGGTTTCGGCGTTCGCGTCCTGCCTTCGGGCGCCAGGCGCTTCTTCATCCACAGCCAGCATGAGGGCCGGCGTCTCTGGAAGACCATCGGCGATGGCGGCAGCATGAAGCTGGAGGAGGCCCGCCGGCGCGCCAGGGAGGCGCAATGGGGCGGGGGGGGGCCCGGGGGCGCCCGGGGGAGGCGCCCGCGCCCACCGGGCCAGTCGAGCCGCCCGCGCTTGCCGAAGAGAGGCTCTTCGAGGCCGTCGCCGTAGAGGTCTTCAGCCGCTACGCCCGGAACTGGAAACCCGGAACCCTCAAGGTCAACCGAAACTACCTGCGCAGCACGATCCTTCCGTGGTTCGGCGGGATGAATATCGCCGACATCGCGAAGCAGGACGTGCAGCGCTGGTTCGCGTCGCTCAGCGCGACGCCCGTTGCAGCCGACCGATCCATGCCGGTGCTGTCCGTCATCATGCGCCAGGCCGAGCTTTACGGCTGGCGCCCGGAAGGCAGCAATCCCTGCATCGGCATCCGCCGCTACCGGCGCAAGGGCCGGGAGCGGTTCCTGTCGCAGACCGAGCTCAGCCGTCTTGCGCTGGTTCTCGACGGCCATGAGGCCCGGCATCCGCGCGAGGCGGCGTTCGTGCGCCTGCTGCTGCTGACCGGCTGCCGCAAGAGCGAGATATTGACGCTCCAGTGGTCCGACTGCCGTGAGGGTCGCCTGTTCCTGCGCGACGGCAAGGCGGGCCCCCGGACCGTCTGGCTGTCCACGCCCGCGCGCAGGATCCTCGAAGGATTGCCGAGGCGGGGCCGGTGGGTCTTCCCGTCGCCGCAGCGGCCGGGGCCAGTATCCGTAACGGTCTTCGAGATGTTCTGGCGCCGGGTCCGGGAGGAAGCGGGGATTGCCGATGTCCGGCTTCACGATTGCCGTCATACATATGCCAGCATCGCGATCATGCGCGGCGAGAGCGTCACGACCACGGCGCGGCTGCTCGGACATAACGACGCGCAGACGACGCTGAAATACGCGCATTTGTCCGACCGTTCGGTCCGCGAGGCGAGCGACGCCCTGGCCGCCATTCTCGGGGAGGGCTGATCGATGCCGAGACGCACGAGGCTGACCGACGCCGGCATCGCAAGGATGAGGCCGGAGGCGCGCGAATACACGGTCTGGGATATGGGCGTCGCCGGTCTCGGCCTGAGAGTGCGTCCTTCTGGCAGCCGGACCTTCATCTACCACCGAAGGACACCCCGGGGCGTGAAGAAGATGTCCTTCGGCCCGGCGGAGCTGCGCAAGGTGGAGGATGTGCGCCGCGACTGTCTTGCGGCGGCTTCCGGAGCGGTCGAGACGGACGGCGCCGTCAAGGGCGGGCGGAAGCCGGCGCCGCTGTTGCGGAATTTCGTCGCCGGGCCCTGGAAGGAGGCCTGCCTCGACCGCTGCAAGCCCTCCACGGAACGGACCTATGGCAGCCTGCTAAAAGGAGCATTGCTGCCGGCATTCGGGGCCCGGCGCCTCGACCGGATCACACGCGGCATGGTGCTCGGCTGGTTCGAGAGCTACAGCAGAACCGCGCCCCGAAACGCCAACAAGGCGCTGGCGCTGCTCAGGCAGATTCTCAACCATGCCATCGCCTGCGGACATATCGGGACCAACCCGGCGCGCGGCATCGCCCATAATCCTGACCGGAAGCTCACTCGGTTCCTGTCCCGCGAGGAAATCGCCCGCCTTCACGGCGTTCTCGACCGGCACGCCGGCGGCTCGGCCTCCGAAGCGCAGCAGGCCGACATCATCCGACTGCTGCTGCTGACCGGCTGCCGCAAGAGCGAAATCGTGCGTTTGCGGCGAGACGAAGCGAAAGGCGACCGGCTGGAACTCCGCGACAGCAAGACCGGCCCGAGAGCCGTGTGGCTGAACGGGCCGGCCAGGCAGATCGTCGAGCGGCGGCTTCGACAGGGCAACGGTCCATGGGTCTTTCCCTCGCCACTCGATCCCGCCCGCCCGCGTTGTCCCGACCTTCTGCTTTGGTACCGGGCGCGTCGCGAGGCCGGGATTGAGGATGTGCGCCTGCACGATCTGCGTCATACCGTAGCCAGCCAGGCAGCGATAAATGGCGTTCCCCTGCCCACTGTCGCCCGCCTGCTCGGCCACGCCAATGTCCGCATGACCATGCGCTACGCCCATGTCGGCGACCGTGAGGTCGAGGCGGCGGCAGAGCGCGTCGGCGAAGCCATCGACGCAATTATGAGCCGGGAACGCAATGACCGCTACGAAGGCGGCGGTTCTATGAATTTACCCGACAAGCCTCGTTGATTGGAAAAACATCAGATGCGTGGGGTCTGTGAACCACGCGCCGAAGGGCGTCCCGATCGCGCTTCCTGACCGCTCAAGCTGTCGGGCGATGAAAGCCGTTATGCAACCGGCATCTAGTAGCCCGAGCGGCGCTTGAGCGGCAGCGCCCGCCGCGCACTTGCGGAGACAGTCCCCGAACCGCCACGCGACTTCCGGGCGGCAGTATAGGAAGCGGAGAACCCGGTCGCGAAGCGACGCGCCCGAACTTGCTGCATCGGGATCGTCCCGACCGTCGAGGACCTGCACCGTCGCCGCCGCAAATTTCGCGTTCACCCCGATCGCCGTCGCCGACACGGCGTTCATCATCGCGACCGTCGCGAAGCCCGCCACCATCGTCGTCGGCGCGGCTCGCCACCGCCGACACCAGCAGCCTGGTTGCTGCACTCGTTAATGCCCGGCAAGGGCGGCGGAGCCGCCGCGAAACGCGGCGCCGCAGGCGCCGTGCGACGCGAAGGCGGACGTCGGTGTTGGTGTTGGTGTCGTCACGGTCCGAGCAAAATCAGAGAGGCCCTGACGGATGAACGACGCGGCCCGTCGATGCGGTGCGGCCTATGCGGCGGCCTTCATGACCGGGATGCAGCTGCGGGCGCTGCACGAGCGCGACGACGCGGCGCGGCTGCCCGCCAGTCTCGCGCCACGGCTTCGGCGTATCCTGTCCCGTCTGCTGTTGTCTCGCAGACACATCGCCCCCAATTTTCAAAAGTGATTTCGCTGACACTAGAAACTCCGCGATATGCCAAGCACCATCCCGTGATTGCGATAGGCGTTGATCGGGATGTTGGACCGGTTCCACTCGTAGAAATAGCCGATATAGGGGGCGAAGCCTCGCACTTGCAGCGCGCGGTGAAGCAGGTTCACGGAGACGCGCGCCTGTCGGTCCGAGCGCGTCTCCTGGAACAGCGGGTCCTTGTCTCCGTAGCGCCGCCAGTGGACGGCAATCCGGGGCGAGACCGAAAGGCCGCCCTGAAAGGCATGGGACAGAGCGAGGGCCAGTCCGCCCATGCGGTTTCCGAGGCGCTCCTCGTCGGCGCTGACATGCTCCAGGTCCAGTTCGGCGCGGAGCGTCGTTGCGGAGCTGAGCGCATAGTCCAGGCCGGGGCGTAGATTGACCGTCCATCCGTCCAGGCCGGGATTGCCGGGATGATCGCGGCGTTCGGCGCTGAGCGCGCCGTCGAGCCGAAGAGCGGGCGAGAGCCGCAGGCGCCCGCGCGCCCAGGGGCCGGCCCCAGTGCTGAAATGATCGCCACCGAGCCAGCGTCGTCCCAAGCGCAGGCCGCCTGAGGCGCTGCCCCGGTCGAACAGCCGGGCGGCCCCGAGATCGCCCTGCGCCGAGATGTCGTTCCAGTCCGATTGTTCATAGAACTTCGCTGCAGCCGATGCGGCCAGCACGCCGCGCCAGCTGCCGGTGAGCACCGGAGAATATTGTACGCCCGTGCTGAGCAGCAGGCCGGTTCCCGAGGCTTCCCGCGCATCCTCGTTCAACCGGAAAGGCACGCCGCCGATGCGCACCTCTTCCCGGTCCGTGCGCTTGACCGGATTGCTCTCTGGTAAAGCGGCCAGCGACAGCGAGACCGACCAGTGCTTGCGCGCATCGATCCGGTTCAGATAGGCCTCGACCGCCCCCTCGACCGAAGACGGCAGCTCGTCGCCGAGCGAGGCCTCGAAATGGAACCGGGCCTTCTCGTCGCGCCCGAGCAGGTGATAGACCCGCGCCAGCTCCAGCCTGACCCGCGTCAGCTCCGGGCGGACGGCGAGGATCGCCTCGAACCGTTCGGCGGCTTCGGGCAGGAGACCGAGCCGGGCCTCCGCACTGCCGAGCAGGAACAGCCGCTCGATCCGTTCCTCCTTGTCCCTGGGCTTCAACCGCTCGAGAATCTCTCGTGCTTCCTGCCAGCGCTCGGCGTTCATCAGCACTCGCGCGACCTGCAGGACCGGCACGCGGATGGTCTCCGACCCGGCCTCTGTCCTATCCGGGGCCGAAGCGGGTCTGTCGGAGGGAAAGACAGGGGTTGCAGCGACCGTCAGAAAGACCGCCAGAACCGCCGAAATAAATGTCTGCATCGCACAATAACGGGACAGCAGGACGGTGGCCCTGCTGTCCCGTGTTCATTATCGGCGCGCTTGTTTCTTTACTGCTGGTCGCCGCCGAGCCAACCGAACATCGCCCGGTTGTTGCCGGTGTCGATAGCGTCGAACACGGCCCCGGCTTCCTCCGCGGCAGGACCGAAGAACGCGCCCCGGACCGAACCGGCCTGATAGCCGGCCATATCCTGAGTTCCTGCCACACTGCTGGCTGTGAACAGGTTCCCGTTGATCGTGGCGTCGAACGCCAATTCGCCTTGAACACCGGCGTAGTTGCTGCTGTTGTCGCCGGGTCGGCTTTCCAGATTAGAAAGCCGTCCGGCAACGCTGGAACTTCCGAACGCCGCCGTCAATGTCGCCTCGCCTCGATAGTAGGTCGCGAGCCGATTGTTGGTGGATATAGCATCATCGGTGGGAACATCACGAGCGTTCATGCGTCCCGCATACGTTGCCGTTCCCGACGCGGGCACGTCCACCGCAGGCGTCCGGTTGCCGTGCAAGACGCTAACCTGGTTGGCATGGACGAAATTCGGTTCAAAATCGGCAGTAGCAGGATCCGCTCCTGCTGCCCAAGTGACATACACCCAACCCTTCACGTCAAAGTGATCGAATTGCCGACCGAACCCGAACCCGCCGGTCTGTGTCCAGAGTAATGCCGAACTGTCAGGTCCAATGACTTTCGAATAGGCGTTTTGGTACCGCGAATCTATATTGAAGTCGTCAGTATCGTCGAACGTGACCGACCGGCCATCCACGGTCACCGACCATCCGTCCGCTGTCCTCTCGACCCGCGCCATACCGTCATCGCTAAGCAAATCGGACTTATTTGTCACATTGTCCCGGTCTATACCAGCTACGAGTGCATCGGCGGCCAGGCTGACCGTAGGACCGAGTTTTCCGCCGCGAATATAGCCGTAGAAAACCAGGTCATTGGCGTCCCCGGCGAGATCGCGGCTGCCTGTCACTACGCCTGCGAGGCTCCGGCCTTCCCGACCGTAGAACTCTCCGAGAATCTGGCCCATTACGCCGCGAACGCTGTCCTTGTCCGCAACCGAGGCATCGCTATCCATGCCGGTGAGGGTCGCCGTGAACTGCCCGTTATCGTGGATTTCGCCCTCCGAGATGCTGAAGCTGCTCGTAGGAAGCGGGTTGCGAGTACTGGAACCCGGCTCCGAGCCACGCACACCGACGATGGTGCCGTACAGCCGGCTGATGTCGAAATTGGCAACGATGCGCAGATTGCCGCTATACCGCTGCCGGAGACTGCTGGAATTGTCTCCTGCCCTGTATGCGTCCGAGCGGAACCAGCCATTGTAGACCGCTTCGCCCAGTGTTTGCAGGGTTGCCGGAGGCGTCTTGAGCCCGAACACGAAGGCGATGCGCGATTCCTCGCTGCCTGTGGGATTGGCGATCAGATTCAGTGCATGTATGTGCCAGAATCTGGGTGGGCCGAGCGGTTCGTTGTCAGCGGCCTCCCATGCCCAGAATCCGTGATAGCCGTTGCCCCTGATCTCGCAATATCCCGGGCGGCAATGTTCGGAGCCGAACTCGATCGTGTGCTGAGTTTGTCCGTCCGTGTAGACAATGACATATCCACCGGTCGAAGTTCTCTGCACAGTGTGTACGTGGAGAACTCCATCGAGCGACGCGGTGCCCGCGTTGAAGTCCCTCTTCAACGCGCCGCTCAACGCAGAATACTGGTTGTTCGGCTGGGTCGAAAACAATGACTCGAGCGTGGTTGCGTCGGTTGCGGTTATCTTGGGAGCCGCACTGGACGCCAATCCGTCGGTGGCCATGCCGGCAGCCGGAGCCGGGCCGACAGGAGCATTGACGGCCTGCTGAGTTGCGGTGAGGGCGGTGGTGGCGGTGGTGGCGGCAGTTTCGGCAGCGGTGGCGGCCGTTTCCGCGAGCGCCGAGGTCGTTGCTTCGCGCGCATCGTCGAGCGCGGTCTCGGCAGCGGTGACGGCGGCGGCCGCGGTGTCGGCATCGGTGCAAGCGGATGACAGGAAAGCACAGTCGTCCGCCGCGTCTTCGGCTGCGGACATGGCGGTTGCGCGCGCAGTTTCGGCCCGCTCGATGGCCCGTTCAATGAGTACCTGCTCGGTGGGCGGCTCGGGTGTCTTCGGCCCACCTGGGGCCATGCTCGTACTGCCCCCGCCTCCACCACCGCCGCAGCCTGCGAGCGCCAGCATAGCAACGAGCGGGAGTGCAACCATTCCGTTGTGGAAAGCCGACGTGCTCATTCAAGTTCTCCCTCTCTTGAGATGAAAAAAGTCCCGGTCACCCCGTCCCTCGACACCGGGTTAGCCGGAACGAAACCGGAGGAGTCCGCACCATGTCCCGCGGAGCCTGCCGCGGGCGCTTCCCCGCGCGCACCCACGGCAACAGCAACCGCGTCTCGCCGCGGCGCGAAGCCACTTCGATTCTGTGATTACGAGCGCAAGCATCGGCGCAGCAATGCGCCCGCCACATGCCGAGCACATCGAATCCCGCAGGCCGCCGAATCCAACGGCCGGAAAATTCAGATGAAAAGCGCCCGCCTAAACCGCGGACAGTGTCGGACCGTCGAGTCCTACGCGATCCTTGATGAGGCGCGAGGCGCGAGGCGCGAGGCGCGAGGCGCGAGGCGCGAGGCGCGAGGCGCGAGGCGCGAGGCGCGAGGCGCGATTCTACACCGCATTTCGCTCACCGGTGTCAAGCCAGAAAGATTCTGCAACTACCATTGTGTCGAAGCATAATCTTACTCCATCACTCCGCGCAATACCCTTCCCCCCGATCGGCGAGCTGCTTTCTTTTGCGGCCGGATTTCCGCCTTCAGCAGGCTGTCGGGTCGTCGATCAGGCTGTTGGCGCTTGCAAGAGGCCTGTGCGGAGCGGGACGGTCGGCATTTTCGGAATGGTTGGGTCTTCACCGACGCCTTGGGCGCGCACGGCTCCGTCCGGCGTCTTGCCGGATTGGTTTTTCGGCGCAGAACCGGTCGCGCCGGGGTCAGCCGGGCGCGGATGCCGGCGGCGGCATGGCGAGGTTCATCCGCTGGCGCGCGGCCATGAGATGGGCGCCGCCGGCGCCGAGCACGAGCTTGACGCGGCGCACGACGCGGGCGACGAGGTGGAGCCATACCGCGCGGATGCGCTTCATCGGCATCCAGCGCCACTCCGCGCCGTAGGGGCGCGGCGCAGCAGCGCCATCGCGTTGAGCGCCAGCGCCGCCAGCCACAGCCAGGCGGCGTTCGCCCCGAACCGCCCCGATGGCATCATCCCGGCGGCGAGGCCGGACTTGAGCACCGCGTGCACCTCCTCGCCATGGCCGCAGCGCTGCTGGGCTGCCGCCACGACCTCGGCGGCCTCCATCACCTTCACCCCGTTCGCCTTCTCGGCCGGGATTGCGTCGGGAGCCGGGAAGTGAAGCCTGTGCGCTGTCGTGAC
>MPNF01000111.1 GCA_002238885.1 Alphaproteobacteria bacterium bin95
GAGCCGGTGCGGAGCGAGAAGGCGCGCATCCACTGGGACAAGAATGTCGACTTGGCGGTGCGCACGGTGATCGAGGAGGACTTCCCGACCGGCGAGACGATCCAGGCGGGCTTCGCTGCCGGGGTCAACGCGCATGTCACCATCGGCCGGAACGAGCCGGCCGTCGCCCATTTCGAAACGACGGTGAACCGCTACGCCGCGGCCTGAAGCGCGTCGAGGGTCGTCTCGAAAGGCAATAGGACGGCGCCGTGTCGCGCCTTTACCTCGCGCACCGGCTCAAGGCGCTCAAAATCGCTCCAGACGCCGTTTGGCGCCGCACCGCCCTTGAGGAAAGCCTCCACCTGGGCGCGCCCGGCTTCGACCTCCCCGGCGTTGCGACCGGGCGCCGTTTCGGCGAACAGCGCCGCCGATGCCTGCCCGAAGGCGCAGGCCTGGATGCGCTGCGCATAGTCCGTAATGCGGCCGTCTTCGATCGCAATCTCGACGGTCATCGTGCTGCCGCAGAGCCGACTCGTGCGCGTTGCCTCTCCGTCGGCGTCATCCAGGCGCCCTACCCGCGCGATTGCACCGGCGAGGCGGAGGATGTCGCGCGTGTAGAGCTTGAAGAGGGCGTCCGTCATGGCAGAAGTCATCTGGGCGCGGGGAGGGCCGGCGGCAAGGCCCTGCCCTCCCCCGCCAGCCGTCAGTTCTTCACCACGTAGTAGAGCATGAACTGGTTGTCCGCGCGTTGCGCGAGCTCGACGGCATCGTTCTTGCCCCATGCAAGCCCCTGTTGGTGAAGGGGAATCGTCCCTACTTCCGACGCCGCGATCTCATATGCCTGCGCGATCATCGCGTTGCGCTCCGCCTCGTCGGTCGAGACCTTGATCTTGTCGGTCAGCGCATCGACGTCCTTGTTGCAGTAGCCGCCGACATTGAACTTGCCGCGTCCGGTTTCTTCCCGGCAATTCAGCAGGTTGTAGAGCACGTTCCAGCTGTCGAACGAACCGGGCGTCCAGCCGAGCAGGAAGAAGCTGGTGTCGTAATTCGGCCCCAGGATCTTCTTGAAGAACAGCGCTTTCGGTTCCGCCACCAGATTCACCTTGATGCCGACCTTGGCGAGCATCGAGGAAATGGCGATGCAGATCTGCTCGTCATTTACATAGCGGTTGTTGGGGCAGTTCATGCCGACCTCGAACCCGTCCGCGTAACCGGCGTCCGCCAACAGCGATTTCGCCTTTTCGGGGTCGTGGGCAAGGCGCTCGATGCCAGGCGCGTGGGGGAACAGCTTTGGCGAGATCATCAGTGCCGAGGGGTCGGACAGGCGGCGCATCACCTTCTTGCGGATCGCGTCGATATTGATCGCGTGATAGAAGGCCTGCCGCACCCGCACATCCTTGAACGGGTTGGCGCCCTTGACGCTGGAGTAGAGAAGCTCGTCGCGGGCAATGTCGAGCCCGAGGAAGATCGTGCGCAGTTCGGGGCCGATCAGCACCGAGGTGCCGTCATTGCCGTCCACCCGCTTGATGTCCTGCACCGGCACGGGATAGGCCATGTCGATCTCGCCGGAGAGAAGCGCGGCGACGCGCGTCGCATCGGACCCGATCGGCTTGAACACCACGCGGGTCAGGTTGTGCTTCGGCGTGTCCCACCAGCCGTCATGGGGCTCAAGCACGGTCTCGATGTCCGTCTCGCGCTTGACGACCTTGAACGGCCCGGTGCCGTTGGTGTTGAAGGCGGCAAAATTGTCGGTGCCTTCCGCCAGCGAGGTCGGCGCAACGGCGTTATTCGCCTCGGACCATTCCTTGTCCATGATGTACCAGGTCGCCCACTCCGAATGCAGGATGGGATTGGGGCCCTCGGTCACGAAATCGACTGTGTGATCGTCGACCTTCTCGACCTTGACGCTTTTGGCGATACGGGTCGTGAGGTCCGACCCCTCAGCTCGCACCCGATCCGCCGAAAACACAACATCGTCGGCGTTGAAGCTGTTGCCATTGTGGAAGACGACACCCTTCCTGAGATGGAAGCGCCACCGGTTCGGCTCCACGATTTCCCAGCTTTCGGCGAGCGCGGGCTGGATCTGGAGGTCGGGACCCCGCCGGATCAGGCCCTCATAGACATTGCCGAGGAGACCGAGCGTAAAGGTCTCATTCAGCACATAGGGGTCGAGCGCCTGAGCGTCGCCCTGGAACGACCAGGTGAAGGTCTTGGCGCCGGCGGGCATCGCCATGGCCATGGTGGCAGCAAGTGCCGCCGCTGCAGTTCGAAGTCGCATCGTCGGAGCCTCTCGGGATTGGTTGCGGCCGGGAACCTAGCCCGGTTTCCTCCCCATTGTCATGGCCAGCGCCGCGCATCCCGGCCGGGTAGGAATCAGGCCGTGGACTTTGCGATCCAATCCCTCAGCGCCCGGTCGATCCGGGTCTGCCAACCGCTCCCGCCCGCCTTGAAATGGTCGACCACATCTTGAGACAGACGAATGGTGGTGGATACTTTCGGTTTCGCGGCGGGAGGCCGTCCCCGCCTGACGGTCGCAGCAGCGAATTTCTCCGGCCAGCCGTCACGGGAAAGGTCGGGCGCGGTGTCAGGATCGAAATCGCGGGCTGTAGAGTTTTCGTTCGCGTCCATTGGCCTTCCTCATGCTGATGATGCGCTGCGCGTTACGACGAGGTGTCCACACCAGGATCACCATATCGTCGTCGAGAAAACCGATGGTGAGGAACCTGCGTTCTCCGTAGTCTTTCCGTTCGTCGTGCACGGTGATGGTCGTTCCTTCGAAAACTTCGCCAGACCGCGCCATGTCCAACCCTCGGACCTCAAGCGTAGCCGCCCGTTTTGCCTCATCGAACTCGATTTTCATCTTTTATGTTACTACATAAATTGTGATCGCAAAACTACTTCTCAAAGAGCGGATATTCCTCACCCGCCGTCGTAAAGCCAGCATGCGGCGCGGTTGGGGCCGCCCGTCGCCATCAGCTCCGGTCGCTCGCTGCTGCAGCGCGCAAACACCTTCGGGCAGCGCGGCCCGAAGGCGCAACCGGCGGGAATCTCGGTCAGGCGCGGCATTGCGCCTTCAATTTGGATCAGCCGGTCGCGGCGCTCGACCATGGTCGGAATCGAGCCCATCAGGCCCTCGGTATAGGGATGGTGCGCAGCCTGGATGACGTCGCGCACCGGGCCGATCTCTGCAATTCGCCCGGCATACATCACCGCCACCCGGTCCGCTGTCTCGGCGATCACGCCCATATCGTGCGTCACCAGCATCACCGCCGTGCCGTGCTCGCGGCAGAGGCGCTTGAGGAGCGCGATGATCTGCGCCTGGATCGAGACATCGAGCGCGGTCGTCGGCTCGTCGGCGATAAGCAGGCGGGGATTGGCCGCAAGCGCGAGCGCGATTACTACCCGCTGACGCATGCCGCCCGAAAATTCGTGCGGGTAGCTGTCGATACGGCGCCCGGCGGCCGGAATGCCGACTTCCGACAGCAATTCGAGCGCACGGGACCGCGCCGCCCGCTCGCCGAGGTCGAGGTGGGTCGTAATCGTTTCGGTTAGTTGTCGGCCGATGGTGTAGAGCGGGTTGAGGCTGGTCAGCGGATCCTGGAACACTGCGCCAATCTGCTTGCCGCGAATGCGGCGCATGGCTTCCCGGGGAAGGTCGTCGATGCGCTGGCCGGCCAGGCGGACGGCTCCTCCCGCGATCCGGCCGGGGGGCTCGAGCAGGCCGATGATCGACATGCCGGTGAGCGACTTGCCGGCGCCGGACTCCCCGACCACGCCCAGCACCTCGCCTTCCTCGATGGCAAAGGAGATATCGTCCACCGCGACCAGCGTGCCACGCCTGGTCGGGAATTCGACCCGAAGGTTCTCAACCTCAAGCAGTGGCATCGCATCGCTCCCGTTCGCCGCCCGGCATCGCTATAAAGGCCGGCGGTAAGCGCCTGCAGGAGGAATAACACCGATGCTCGGATTGATCATGGACCGACCGATGCTGATCTCGTCCCTGATCGATTTCGCCGCCGAATATCACGGCGGGACGGAGATCGTGACGCACAATGTCGAGGGCGGCCTGCACCGCTACGGCTATGCCGACGCGCAGGCCGAAGCGAAGCGGCTCGCCAACGCGCTCGGCGAACTCGGCGTCGGCTTTGGCGACACGGTCGGCACGCTGGCCTGGAACACGAGGCGGCATTTCGAGATCTATTACGCGGTGTCGGGGATCGGCGCCATCTGCCATACCATCAACCCGCGGCTTTATGTCGAACAACTCGCCTATATCGTCAACCACGCCTCCGACCGCGTGCTGTTCGTCGAAGCGGGCTTCGTTCCACTGCTGGACAGCTTCGCCGCCGAGATCGCGGACACGGTCCGGGCCATCGTCGTGCTCTGCGACGAGGCGAACCTGCCGGAGAGCGAGCATTTCGATCTCATCTCCTACGATGCTCTCGTGGCCGCTCACGACCCGGTATTCGATTGGCCGAGCTTCGACGAGCGGACCGCGTCTTCGCTCTGTTACACCTCCGGCACGACCGGGAACCCGAAGGGCGTGCTCTACAGCCATCGCGGCAACATCCTGCACAGCTATGCCTCCATCGGGCCGGACTGCATGAATATCTCCGCGCGCGATACGGTTATGCCGGTAGTTCCGATGTTTCACGCCAACGCCTGGGGTATCCCGTATGCGGCGACCATGGCTGGCGCAAAGCTGGCGCTGCCGGGCCCGCATCTCGACGGCGAGAACGTCCAGGCGCTGATTACGGGCGAAGGCGTGACCATGACGGCAGCCGTTCCGACCATCTGGTTGATGCTGCTCGATTACCTCAAGCGGTCCGGCAAGAACATCCGCCCGCTCACCAATGTCGTGATCGGCGGCTCGGCCGTACCCCGTTCGATGATCGAGACCTTCAAGCGGGACTACGGCGCGACCGTCCGCCATGCATGGGGCATGACCGAGATGTCCCCGCTCGGCACGGTCAACACGCCGCTCGCCAAGCATGAGAACCTCGACGATGGCGCCTGGCTCGACCTCGCCGAGAAGCAGGGCCGGCCGATCTTCGGCGTGGACATGCGCATCGTGGGCGAGGATGGCGGGGAACTGGCCCGCGACGGGGTCGCCTTCGGCGATCTGCAGGTGCGGGGATACTGGGTGGCGAACGCCTATCACAGGCAAGACGAATCGGACGCGCATACCGGCGACGGCTGGTTCTCCACCGGCGATGTGGCGACGCTCGACGGCGACGGCTACATGCGCATCACCGACCGGACGAAGGATGTCATCAAGTCCGGCGGCGAGTGGATCAGCTCCATCGACCTCGAGAATATTGCCGTCGATCATCCCAAGGTGGTCGAAGCGGCGGCCATCTCCGTCGCCCACCCGCACTGGGACGAGCGGCCGCTGCTGATCGCCGTCAGGGAAGAGGGCGCGGAGCTGGAAAAGTCCGAACTTCTCGACTGGTATGAGGGGAAGATCGCCAGATGGTGGAAGCCGGACGATGTCGTTTTCGTGGACGAACTTCCGCACACGGCGACCGGCAAGCTGCTTAAGACCAAGCTGCGCGATGACTTCAAGGACTATATCTTGCCGACTGCGTGAGGGCGGGCAGCGGACAAGCCGCTTCGCCCTGCCCCGCCTTCAGCGGCCGTCTCGCGCCCGTTTGGCGTGCCGGTTGTCCACGCAGGCCTCGAAGGGAATGTCGCGGGCGACGAAGCCGCCGGAGATGAGCGCGCCTTTCAGCTGCACGAAGCCTTCCAGCGGCAGCACCGGGTCGCGGCCCCAGACGCCATTCGCCTTGTAGCGGGCGACCGCGCCTGCGAGGCGGGCGGGAGCGAGGTCCGGGAAATAGCCCTGCAGCCGCTCCGCCAGTGCCTCCGCGTCGTGGCCGTGCAGCCAGGTCAGCGCGTCCATCACGCCGCCGGCCAGTGCGGAAAGCGTGCCGGGGTTGTCCTCGGCGAAGCGCCGGGAGGTATAGAGCGTCGTGTAGGAGGTCGGCCCTCGCGAGGCGGCGGCATACCAGACATGGCCGGCGCCTTCGTGCACCAGCTCTTCCACGAACGGCTCGAAGACCTGGATCGCGTCCACCCTGCCCTCGCGCAACGCGTCTGCATTCTCCGCCATGCTGCGACCCGCCTCCCGGTTCATGGCGGCGGGGTCGAAGCCGGCGCGGCGAATGTCGTCCTGCAGGCAGAGCCAGGGCGTCGGCACTTCCGAAACGCTGGCAAAGCGCGCGTCCATGAGGTCGGCAAACCGGAAATCCGGGCGCGGTTGACGCCCGACGACATAGAACGGGTCCCGCGTCACCGCTTCGGCGAAGGCGACGACCGTCCCGTCGCCGTGCCGTTGCTGATACTGCATCATCCGCATCGGACCGCCCCAGATGACGTCGGCGCCGCTGCCGAACAGGCTTGAAGCCGCATCGTCCGGGCTGTCGGGCCGGCCGAATTCCACCTCGATGCCCCGCCGGCCGTAGGCATCCAGTTCAAGCGCCAGATAGAACGGAGCGTAGAAGACGGCCCGAAGCGACTCGAACAGTCTCACCATGCGTTGTAACCGCCATCGACCAGGAGATCGGCGCCGGTCATGTAGCTGGACTCGTCGCTGGCGAGGAACAGGGCCGCCTCGGCGATCTCGTCGGGCCGGCCCATGCGGTCGAGGATCGTAAGCGCCCCGTTCTCCCGCTCGGCGGCGTCCCGGCCTCCGTGCTTGGCATGGACGCGCGCCGTGCCGATGGGGCCGGGGGAAAGGCTGTTCACGCGAATGCCCTGCCCCGCATGGTCGATCGCCATGACCTTCGCCAGCTGGATGAGCGCCCCTTTCGCGGAATTGTACCAACAGTGCCCCGGCTTGCCGACCTGGCCCAGTTGCGAGGCCACATGGACGATGCTGCCGCCGCCGCTCGCCGCGATCAGCGGAACGGCATATTTGCTCATCAGGAACGGCCCGGTGAGGTTGACGGCGAGCGAGCGCGTCCAGTCCTCTTCCGCAACATCGACTACGGTGCCGTAAGGCACGAAGACGGCGGCGTTGTTGACGAGGATATGCAGCTTGCCGAAGCGCTCCTGCGCCAGCTCGGCGGCGACCCTGGCGTCGGTAGCCCGGGAGACATCGCAGCGAAGCGCGACTGCCTCCTCCGGCGCGCGCTCGGCTATATCCTCGGCACTGTCCGCCGCAATGACCTCCGCTCCCTCGCGCAGGAAGGCGGACGCGATGGCGTGGCCGATGCCGCCGGCCGCGCCCGTGACGATGGCTGCCTTGCCCGCGAGCCGGGCCACTATTCCCAGCGCCCTTCCGCGTGCCACTCCACCTGCTCGGCATAGCTGGCGCTGTAGGCCGCGCGGTGGCGGTGGTAGCTGTCCCAGTCGAGGCCGTCGTCAGGGCGCGGTTCGAGGTCGAAATGGCCGTAGCGGTCCTCGCCCCGCACCAGCGTCGCCGGCACTCTGATGCTGCCGATATGGCGGACATTTGTCGGGATGTAGGAAATGCCGATCCCGATGCGCCGGTCGTCGGCCCGGTTGGGACCCGAGGCGTGGACCGCGAGCGTGTGGTGGATCGAGAACTGGCCGGGCCGGAGCGGTACCGGCACAGCGTCCTCGGTCGGGAAGTCCGCGGCCGTTCGCTGGCCGGCGCTGTTGATGCTGTTGGGCGCTGCATTCGCGATGTGCTGCATCAGCCCGTTGCGGCTGGTGCCGGGCACGAAGCGCATGCAGCCTGCCTCCTCCGACGCCTCACTCAGCGCCAGCCATGCGGTGACATGGAGGTGCGGGCGCAGGCCGAAGTAGGTGGCGTCCTGGTGCCAGATGGTCTGGGCGTCGGTCTTTGCGTCCTTGACGAACCAGGTGCTCGTCCAGCACAGGATGTCGGGGCCGAGCAGCGCCTCCACTGCGTCGAGTATCCGCGGGTGGCGCACAAGGTCGGCCGCAAAGGGCAGCAGAAGATGCGTCTTGAAGCGGGTGTCGGGGTCCCCCTCCGTGACGCGCCGACCGAGCTCGGCTTCATAAGCCTCAAATTTCCGGCGGTATTCGCCGGCCTCGTCCGCGCTCATCGCATGGAAGGGACCGCCAAAGCCGTTACGCCCGAAGGCCTCGGCATCAATACTTTGCGCTGCACCCATCTTCTTCCTCCCTGCCCGCCTCAAAGCACACGGATCATGTCCTTCATGCCGCTCACCTGATGTCCGAGGACATGGCAATGAAACAGCCAGTCGCCGGGATTGTCAGCAACGAAAGCGATTTCCACCCGCTCGCGCGGGTCCAGCAG
>MPNF01000112.1 GCA_002238885.1 Alphaproteobacteria bacterium bin95
GACGCCCGCTGGCTGTTTCGGCGCTGGCTGGCGGTTGTTGCGCCGCTGATGGCAATTCTTGCTCTCTTTATCGCACTCAACCTGGAAATGTTCGAAAACATTCGCTTCTTCTTTGAGGAGGGATACGACAGGGCTGGTGGGCGCGCCATGCTCCGCTTGTCATTCTGGCCTCTCTTCATCTATCCGATAGCGCTTCTCGCTTGGATCTGGTACCGCGTGGTCGAATTCCGGCACATGGTCGGTTGTCTGATCATTGGCGATACCGGATTCGGCTCCTGCGCCCGACCGAAATATGTTTTCTGGCGAATCCTTATTTTCGTTCTGGCCATGGTCTCGATCGGTGTGCTCGTCGGCGGCTTTGCGGCCTCGATGGCGACCGGTTTGGCAAAGACCGGGGCCGCGCCCGCCACTGTGGCCGCTACTGTGATCGTGCCGCTTCTCGTGTTCGTTCTTGTTACAGGCATCCTCAGAACCCTGCTCCTGGACATCCCGCTGCTGGTCCATGCCTGCGAGACGCTCGAAATCTCGAACGGCGGGGCGCTGGACGAGGTTGTGCAGTCCTCGGCCGCCGTGCCGAGCTATGGCGAGGGGACGGCGGAGGCGCTGGATGTCGGCGGGTTCTGACGCATGGCCCGGTATTCGGCACGGTACTATGACGGGCTGACGGCGCGCTCACGAGCGGTCGAGATCGAGATTGCGGCGACCGGGATTGCGATATTCGACGAAGCCGGGCCGGTCGTCGGGTCCTGGCCGGGCGAGGGCATACGGCTGGTGGAGAAGCTGCGTGAGGGAGAACCGGTGCGCCTCGGCCTCGCCGGCACCACGGCGCGGCTCATCGTGGACGATCCGGGGATCGTAGCGGCGCTCGGCGGGGTGGCGCCGCGCCTCCGGAGCCGGCAGAGGACATCGGGCAGGGCGGTCGGCCGGATCGCGCTCTGGGCCGTGCTGGCGGCCGGGTCGCTGACCGGCATCGTGCTCGTGCTCATTCCGCTGCTCGCGGCCCAGCTTGCGGCCGTGACGCCGGAGTCGGCGAAATACCGGCTGGGCCGGGCGGTTCTCGCCCAGGTCGCTGAGTTGCTGCCGGGTCCGGCCGGCCCGGCAAGCCGCCAGCGCTACTGTTCCTATGAAGATGGACAGGCGGCACTGCAGCGCCTTGCGGACCGTCTCGCTGCGGACTTGCCGGACCCGCCGACGGTGCGGGTGGTCGTGGTGAATACCCTCCTGGTCAATGCCTTTGCGCTGCCTGGAGGAATCATGGTCTTCACCCGGGGGCTGCTGGTCCATGCCGACAGCGCGGAGGAAATCGCAGGCGTTGCCGCGCACGAACTCGGCCATATCGCGCACGACCATTCGATCCGCGCTCTCTTCCGTTCCTTCGCCGTCTCGCTGCTGATCGGCGTGCTTCTGGGTGACCTGACCGGCGGCACGCTGGCGGGCGGGCTCGCGGAGTGGCTGGTCAACACCGGCTACTCCCGCGAGGCCGAGCGCGACGCGGACGCCTTTGCGCTGGCCCGCCTGGAGGCTGCGGGAATCGATACTCAGGGGCTCGTGGATTTCTTCGCCCGCTTGAAGGAACGGGAGAAGGACGAAGGCGGGCTGCTGGCCCGCATGCTCTCTACCCACCCGGCCACCGAAGAGCGTTTGGCCTATATCCGCGATGCCGCACGCCCGAGTCTCCGGCCCGCTATGAGCGAAGAGGATTGGACACATGCCCTGAAGGCATGTCTCACGCTTCAAATGACGCCGCCGCTGCCGTAAGAAGCGAGCTGTGTGCCGCATCTGGTAGCGAGGGAGAGGGCAATGCCCGAACCGGGTCTGGAATTCACGTTCGGGATAGAAGAAGAGTTCTTCCTGGTCGATCCGGAAACGCGGGACATCATCGCCGATCCCGACCCGGGCATCATGGAACGCTGCGAACGGGAAAGCGGCCCGCATACGGTGGTGCCCGAATTGCTGCGCTCCCAAATCGAGACCAACACGCGGGTCTGCACCTCCATTGCGGACCTGCGCACGGCGCTTGCCGAAACGCGCCGGCTGGTCGTCGAGGCGGCGGAGGCCTACGGCGCGCGGGCAATGGCGGCCTCCACCCACCCCTTCGCGGCCTGGCGGGAGCAGCAGGTGACGCCGAAGGCGCGTTACCAGGAGGCCGAGATCGCATTGCAGGAGGCCGTGCGGCGCTTTCTTGTGGGCGGCATGCACATCCATGCCGGCTTCGGCGATCCGGACTCCCGCCTGCGAGTCATGACGGCGATCCGCCGCCATCTGCCGCTGTTCATCGCGCTCTCGGCGTCCTCTCCCTTCAACGACGGCGGCTTTACCGGCTTCAAGTCCTACCGGCCGATCGTGATCGGGGCGCTCCCGCGCACCGGCCTTCCCGGTCCGTTTCGTTCGCAGGCCGAGTTCGACGGCCTGGTGGAAGAGTACAGGCGAATCGGCGCGATCCGGGACAGCAGCGAGTTGCGCACGGACATCCGCCCTTCCCACGCCTATCCGACGATCGAGATCAGGAGCTGCGACATCTGCCCGCGTATGGACGAGTCGATGGCTCTGGCCGCCCTCTATGCCTCCCTGCTGCGGCGGCTGTTGCGGCAGGACGAGGGGGAGGGGCTGCCGCCCGAGCCGCGGACGGAAATCATCGCCGAGAACTGCTGGCTGGCCCAACGCTATGGAACGCTTGCCTTTATCGGAGATGTGGACGGTGGCGGGCGAATCGATATCGCAGACTGCGCCGAGGCGCTGGTGGAGGAGATTATGGAGGACGCCCGCGCCCTCGGCTGCGAGGAGGAACTCCGCCGGATTGCGGCGATCCTGTACGACGGTCCGTCGGCGGATCGGCAGCTTGAGCGCTACGAGCTTTGCCGTATCGAAGGCGCAGACCACAAGGAAGCGCTGCATGCGGTGGTGGACGAGGTACTGGAGGAAACACGCACAGGGATAGGCGGGTCAGCCCGTTGAACGCCCGCGCGAAAAGGCGCAGCCTTCCTGGAATTCCCTGATCGCGGGGCGGCTTCGGATGGCGGGTCTGGCGAGAGAGTGGATCGAGGCTGGCGCAGAGCTTCCGGTCGTCGCCGACACCGAGGCGGCGCAAACCTGCTGGCAGCGCTGGCGCGAGGCGGCGGACGAGGCGGGCGACGACGCTCTGCGTGCCTTCATGCTGGCGGCGGAGGGCGACGCGACTGCCGGGCGGTTGCTCTCCTCGGTGTTCGCGAACAGCCCCTATCTCAGCCACAGCCTGATCTCCGATCCCGGTTTCGCCCGGCTGGCGCTGGAGGCCGGACCGGACGCGGGCTACCGGGCGGCGTATGACGAGGCTGCCGATCGGGCCGGCTTCGCAGGGGAATCGACAGCGGACATCATGCTCCGCCTGCGCCGGGCCAAGAGGCGCGCGGCGCTCGTCATCGCCCTGGCCGACATCGCGTCCGCCTGGCCGCTGGAGAAGGTGACCGGCGCGCTTTCCGAATTTGCGAACGCCACGCTGGGCGCCGCCTTCCGGCATTTGCTTCGCGGACTGCACGAATCGGGCGAGCTGGCCTTGCCGGACCCCGAGGAGCCGGAGCGCGGCTCGGGACTGTTCGCGCTCGGCATGGGCAAGCTCGGTGCCTCGGAACTCAACTATTCCAGCGATATCGACTTGATCCTGTTCTACGACCAGGATCGGGCGCCCTATGTCGGCAGGCGTGGCATCCAGCCTGCCTTCGCGCGGTTGGCGCAGGGCCTGGTGCGAATCATGGGCCAGCAGACTGCCCAGGGCTACGTGTTCCGCACCGATCTGCGGCTGCGCCCTGACCCGGGATCGACGCCGCCCGCCGTCTCGGTACGCTCCGCTGAGGTGTACTACCGCACTGCCGGGCGCAACTGGGAGCGGGCGGCGATGATCAAGGCGCGGCCGGTCGCCGGCGATATCGAGGCGGGCGAAGCGTTCCTGGAGGTGTTGCAGCCCTTCGTCTGGCGCCGCCATCTCGACTTCGCTGCGGCGCAGGACATCCGCGCGATCAAGGAGCAGATTGATGCCTCGCGCGGCGCGGGCGGGGAGGAACTGGAAGGGCACAATGTCAAGCTCGGCCGCGGCGGTATCCGCGAGATCGAGTTCTTCGTGCAGGCGCAGCAACTCCTCTGGGGCGGGCGCAACCCGGACCTTCGCAGGCGCGGCACACTGGAATCTCTGGAGGCGCTGGTGTCGGCAGGCCATGTCGATTCCGGCGCGGCGGTGGAGCTTCGGGCGGCCTACGGCTTCCAGCGCAGCGTTGAGCACCGTCTGCAAATGGTGGATGACCGGCAGACCCACAGCCTGCCGGACAGCGGGGACGGCATTGCGGGCATCGGGGCGTTCATGGCCTTCCCTTCCGCGGGTGCGTTCGGGGACCGGCTCAACGGGCATATCGCGGCGGTGGAACGCCACTACGGAGCATTGTTCGAAGACCCGCTGGCTGTGACGGACGCCGAAGGAGTGGACTTCTCGGCGGAGGGCGAGGGGGAAACGGCGCTTGCAGGCATGGGCTATGCCGATGCCGGGCAGGCCGCGGCAACGGTCCGCCGCTGGCTGGCTGGCGGCGCGCCGGTATTGCGAAGCGACGAGGCGCGCGGGCTGCTCGCGAGGTTGTTGCCCGGGATTCTGGCGGCGTTCTCGGCCGCGCCCGACCCCGACGCGGCCTTGTCGCGGTTCGACCGGTTCCTCGCCGGACTGCCGGCCGACCGGCGGCTGCTCTCCCTGCTGGCGGCGCGGCCCGAACTGCTCGGTATCGTGACGGATGTCGCGGGTTCCGCGCCACTGCTCGCCAGCTGGCTCACCCGTCGGCCGCTTCTGCTGGAGAGCGCGCTCAGCCGCGATTTCACCGATCTCGACCTGCCGGACGAGGAGGGCCTCGAGCCGGAGATCGCGGAGGCGGCCCGCCGGGGGCTGGTGCGGCTCTTCTATGCGCGGGAGTTCGGCCGGCCGGAAATGCAGGCGGAGCTGGAAGCTGCGGCCGGCCGCGCGGGCGACCTCATGGACCTGCTCGACTCCGTCAGGCGCTGGGCCAACGACCGGTTGTTCCAGATCGGAACCCATATATTGCGCGGACGCCTCTCGCCGGAGGAGGCGGGGCCGCCGCTTTCCGATATCGCCGACGCTTGTATCGGGGCGCTGGCGCCGGCGGTGCAGGAAGTGTTCGCGGCCGTCCATGGGCGCGTGCCGGGCGGCAGAGCGGCGGTGCTGGCCTTCGGCGACCTCGGCAGCCGTGAAATGACGCTGA
Source organism: Alphaproteobacteria bacterium bin95 (assembly GCA_002238885.1). Lineage (GTDB taxonomy): Bacteria > Pseudomonadota > Alphaproteobacteria > Bin95 > Bin95 > Bin95. The sequence goes on from MPNF01000112.1 coordinate 5,232, forward strand.
ATTCCGATCTCGATCTCATGCTGCTCTACGATTTTGAGGGAAGCGAGTCGGACGGCTCCCGGCCGCTGGACGCCGACACCTACTATGCGAGGTTTTGCCGGCGCCTGACGGCTGCTCTGACTGCCGAGACTGGTGAAGGCGGCCTTTACCGCATCGACATGCGGCCGCGCGAGACGGGCAGCAGCGGTCCGCTGGCCTGCTCGCTGCCGGCTTTCCTGGACTATCCGCACGACCGCGCCGAAGCGCCGGAACTGGCGGCGCTCCGGCGCGCGCGGGTCGTCTGGTCCGAGGACGGACTGGGAGAGCGTTTCGAGGAGGCGAAGCGGGCCGTGCTCGCTGCGCCCCGGCCGGCGGGTCCGCTGGCGGCTGGGCTTGTCCCGGTGCGGGGACAAAGGGACGAGGCCGGGGACGATCTCTGGGCCATCGAGCACATGGCCGGCGGCCTGCGCGACGTGGCTGCCGCCGCCGACTTCCTCCGATTGCTCCACGCCGCCGAACGGCCGTCCATCCTCGACGGCGACGCGCCGGCGGTCTTCCAGGCGGCGCAGGCGCTGGGCTCCATCGGAGCCGGTGCGGCGGAGGACCTTGAAGAGGCCGCGCACCTCTGGCGTAACCTCTGGGGCCTGGCGCAGCTGGCCGTGGACGGGAACCTCGTCGGCGAAGCCGCAGGACCGGAGCTGATGAGCGTGATCGGCCGGTCGGGCGGGAAGCTTGTCGTCGAGGCATTGAGCGATTCGGTACAGGACATCGCCGCCCGCGCCGCCGGGCATGTCGACGCGATACTGGGCCCCGACGGGACGGGAGGACCGTGATGCTGCGCCGGACCGGTTTCGGGCTGGCGCTGGCGGTGTGTCCGCTGCCGGCCCTGGCGGAAGCCGGAACCGTGAGCGCCGGCGATACGGCATGGATGATCGCCGCAAGCGCTCTCGTCCTGCTGATGACCCTGCCGGGCCTCGCTATGTTTTATGCAGGTCAGGTGCGCGCGCAGGCCGTGCTGTCGGTCGTCATGCAGTGCCTGGCCGTCGCCTGCCTCTCGAGCGTGCTCTGGCTTGCCGTCGGCTACAGCCTGGCATTCGGAGACAGCCTGGGCGGGATCGTCGGCGGCCTCGACAGGATTTTCTTCGTGGGCATCGGGCAGGATGCGGTCAGGGGCACGATTCCGGAGATTGTCTTTGCCGTTTTCCAGATGACCTTCGCGATCGTCGCACCCGCAATCATGATCGGCGCCTGGGTGGAGCGGATACGTTTCCCGGTCGTACTGATCGTAAGCGGCGCCTGGCTGCTGCTGGTCTATGCGCCGGTCTGCCACTGGGTGCGGGGCGGCGGCTGGCTGGCGGGACTCGGCGTCACGGATTTCGCCGGTGGACTCGTCGTCCACGTCAGCGCGGGCGTTTCGGCTCTCACGATAGCGAAACTCCTGGGCGCCCGGCGGGGCTTCCCCGGCAATATCCATCCGCCGCACAATCCCGGTATGACGGCTGTCGGTGCGGCGCTGCTCTGGGTCGGCTGGTTCGGTTTCAACGGCGGCAGCGCGTTGGCGGCCGACGCCACGGCCGGCATGGCGGTTGCGGCGACGCATATTGCCGCGGCGACGGCCGCCATGACCTGGGCGGCGATCGAGTGGATCAGGTTCGGCAAGGCCTCGCTCGTCGGGGCGGTGACGGGCATGATTGCCGGCCTCGCCGCGGTGACGCCGGCGTCCGGCTTCATCGAGCCCGCAGGCGCGTTGGTGCTGGGCGCGGTTGCTGGAGCCGCCTGTTTCGCGGCGACGGAAGCAGTCAGGAAGTCATTGAAAATCGATGATTCTCTGGGTGTATTCGCCGTGCACGGAGTGGGCGGTGCGGCCGGCGCACTGCTGGTTGCCGTCCTGGCGACGGATGCGCTCGGTGGTCCGGGCCTGGGGGAGGGAGCGACCGCCGGCGGCCGAATCGCCGTGCAGGCGGCGGGCGTGCTGGGGGTCGCCGCTTGGGCGGTCGTCGCGACTTTCGTCATCGTCAAGGCTGCCGAAGCGTTGGTCGGCGGCCTGACAGTGGACAAGGAAGATGAACTGGTGGGTCTTGACCTTGCCGCCCACGGCGAACGGGGCTACGACCTTTAACCAAGGGTGAGTACAGTTACCGAAGGCTATGTCGAGCGGCGGGATCGTGCAAGAATAGGGCAAACAGCGCCTGAGGTGGGCGAAACAGGTGCTTGGGCCGCGCTGGACGCCGCCGGACACGGACAGGAGGAATGAGAATGGAAGTCAGGATGGAACGGCGCGAGGGCGCTTTGCTTGCGGTGCCGGAAGGCCGCATCGACAGTGCGACGGCCCGTGATTTCGAGAGCAAGATGAAAGCCGCGATTCAGGACGACGACCGTGCCGTCGTCGTGAACCTGTCCCAGCTTTCCTATATCAGCAGTGCCGGTCTTCGCGCGGTGCTCGTGATCGCCAAGGGCCTCTGGAGGCGGGATGCGAGCTTCGCGCTCTGCGCGCTTCCCGACACCGTCCGGGAGATCGTCCAGCTTTCCGGTTTCGACAAGATCATCCAGATTCACGGGTCCGAGGTCGAGGCGCTCGACGCGGTCGGGAACTGACGGGCGGATCGCGGACCCACCGGGTACCCGACGGATTCGGCGCAGCAATCCTTCCGACTGCCGCGTCGCGGTAAACTTCTATTGAGAGGTGGCGCAGCGGGTCTCGCAACCGCTGCGCTGCGGCATTTGCAACAGGGTGCGAAGGCGGCCCGGCTGCCCGATACCGGGAGCGGGCGCTGCGGCTCCGGTCTATACTGTCCGCTCCGAAGCAACGGAAATGCGCGATGACCGGCCTCTGCGCCTTCTTCCCGACCAGGGATTTCGGCTCCGATTTCGCTGCCATCCGGGACTGGGCCCAGGCAGCGGAGAATCTGGGCTACGACTGGATTACGGTTCCCGACCATGTGCTCGGTGCGGACCCGGCC
>MPNF01000113.1 GCA_002238885.1 Alphaproteobacteria bacterium bin95
GGCTCCACCGGAGGCAGGGGTCCCTTCGCTTCCGTGCGCTCGCTCACCATCGTCACCGTGACCGGAATCGGCACTTCCAGAGGATCGGGCGCGTCGTGCAGCGCCGGCAATCCCACCACGCTCAGGATCAGGAGGCCGATATGGGCAAGCGCCGAAATGAGCAGGCTTGAATGCGTCACCGGGAAGTTCCCGCGGGCGGCAACTCCGCCATCAGCGACACCTTGTCGAAGCCTGCGGCCGCCAGCGCCCCCATGACCTCCATTACCCGACCGTAGTCGATGGCCCGGTCGCCGCGGATATAGACATAGGTGTCGCTGCGCGCGCCCATGATCGCACGCAGCTTCGCCGCGAGCCGGTCGAGGTCCACCTCGGTCTCCTGGATATGGACCCGGCCTTCGGCATCGACGGTGACGACCAGCGGCTCGTCGCGGTCCGTAAGCTGCGCAGCCTGCGTCTCCGGCAGGTCAACCGGCACCCCGACGGTGAGCAGCGGCGCGGTGATCATGAACACGACCAGCAACACCAGCATGACATCGACCAGCGGCGTCACATTGATTTCGCTCATCGGGCTGTATCTACGCCCGCGCCGGCCCGGTCCTCCAAGGGGAGCGACCACCTCAGCCGGCCTCCGAGAGCTCGCGCGAGGTGACGGTGACTACATCGGCGACGAGCCCGTCCAGCCTCGCCCCGTAGCGGTTGATGTCGTTCGAGAACTTGTTGTAGGCGACGACCGCCGGGATTGCGGCGACCAGCCCGAGCGCGGTTGCGAACAGCGCTTCGGCGATGCCCGGCGCGACGACGGCAAGGTTGGTCTGCTTGGACGCCGCGATGGCGGCAAAGCTGTTCATGATGCCCCACACCGTGCCGAACAGGCCGATGAACGGCGAGACCGACCCGACCGACGCCAGGAAGATCATGTGTCGTTCGATACGGTCCATCCAGCGGCCGGCTTCGACCGTCATCACCCGCTCGACCCGCGCCTGTAGCGCCCCGCGGGCGGTCGCGTCCGCCAGCGTGCCGCTGCCCAACGAGCCTTGCAGTTCAAGCATCGCTTCGCCGAACACACAGCTCATCGGATCGCGGTCCTTGTGGCTGACCTCCGCATGCAGGTCTTCCAGGGAGGCGACCGACCAGAACAGTTCCTCGAAGCCGTTGGCGTCGCGGTTGAGGCGGCGCAACCGGCGCCATTTGTCGAAAATGATGGCCCAGGACATGACGGAGGCGAGCAGCAGCACCAGCATCACCGCCTTGACGACAATATCGGCCTGCAGAAACAGGCTGAACGGCGAAAGCGTGTCCGCCGCTGCAATCGAACCGGAGACCAGACCCTGCACCAGTGCATCGTCCATTGGCTGACTAACCTTCTCTCAATTCATCCCGCAATTGGGCAAAAACATGGCGCAATCGCACCGGCAGCCGCCTGGGGCGGCCATTCTCGCCGAGCCTGGCGATGCGGATCCGAATCGTCACCAACAGCTCGCCAGCCCGCCATATACTCTGCGTCAGCGACATTGTCGCGCCGCTGACGCCCGTCGGCCTCGTGCGCACTTCCAGCGCGTCGTCGAGCCGGGCCGGCCGATGGTAGCGAATGGTGCAATCGACCACCGCGAACGCGATATTCCGGTTGGTGAAACCCAGTTGCCGCAGCAATTCGGTGCGGGCGCGCTCGGCGAAGCGAAGATAGGCGGCGTGATAGACGATGCCGCCCGCGTCGGTGTCCTCATAGTAGATGCGGACCGGAAAGACATGGTCTTTCCGGCCGGGCTGCCCGCCTTCGGCGTCAGCCCCCATCGAACAGGTCTCCCGCGCTCCGGGGCGGCGGAAGGCCGAGGCACTCCCATCCCTGCCGCGAGAGCGTGCGTCCGCGCGGCGTGCGCAGCACCAGCGCCTCCCGGATGAGGTAGGGTTCGACCACCTCCTCCAGCACGTCGCGCTGCTCTGCGAGCGTGGCGGCAAGCGCTTCGGCTCCGGCGGGGCCGCCGCCATAGACTTCCGCCAGGCAGCGCATGTAGCGCCGGTCCATGGCGTCGAGGCCGAGCCGGTCCACCTCCAGCTGCACGAGGGCGGCGTCGGCTGCCACCTGGTCGATCTCGCCGCGCCCTGCCACAGCGGCGAAGTCATGCACCCGGCGCAGCAGCCGGCCTGCGATTCGCGGCGTGCCGCGCGCCCGCCGCGCGATCTCAAGCGCGCCCGCATCGCTCGCCGGAATGCCCAGTAAACCGGCGGCGCGCGCCACAATGCTCGCGAGTTCCTCCGGTTCGTAGAAGTCGAGGCGCAGCGGGATGCCGAAGCGCTCACGCAGCGGCGTCGTCAGCAGGCCGGCGCGCGTCGTGGCGCCCACCAGCGTGAAGGGCGGCAGGTCGATCCGCACCGAACGCGCGGACGGCCCCTCGCCGATCATCAGGTCGAGCTGGCAATCCTCCAGCGCCGGGTAGAGGATTTCCTCGACCGCCGGGTTCAGGCGGTGGATTTCGTCGATGAACAGCACATCGCGCGGCTGGAGATTGGTGAGCAGCGCCGCAAGGTCGCCGGCACGCAGGATGATCGGCCCGGAAGTGGCGCGGAAGCCGACGCCGAGTTCGCGGGCAACGATCTGCGCCAGCGTGGTCTTGCCAAGGCCCGGAGGGCCGACGAACAGCACATGGTCGAGCGCCTCGCCGCGCGCCCTGGCGGCGTCGATGAATACCTTGAGGTTGCGCCGCAGCCGCTCCTGGCCCACGAACTCGTCCAGCGTCTCGGGGCGGAGCGCCACGTCGCGGTCTCCGGGCCGGTGTTCGGGCGTCACGTTTCGCTCCGCCGTCACCGCACAAGTTCCCTGAGGCTCGCCCGGACAAGGTCGTCGAAGGCGGCCGTCTCGCCGAGGCTGTGCCTTGCCGCGGCCGCCGCTGCATGGGCCTCGGAACGCCCGTAGCCGAGGTTGACCAGCGCCGATAGCAGCTCGTCCCCTCCGCCCGCTCCGGCGGCGGCGGGCACGGCGAGCGCCGCGGCAGGCATGGCGGCCTTGCCCTTCACCTCGTTGACGATGCGCGTGGCCAGTCTTGGGCCGACGCCCTCGGCGCGGGTCAGCGCCTTGCGGTCCTCGGCGAGGACGGCGGTCAGCAGCTCCTCCGGCGCGAGCGCCGAAAGCAGCGCCAGTGCCACACGTCCGCCGACTCCCTGGACGCCGGTCAGATGGCGGAACCAGTCCCGCTCGGCGGCGTCGGCAAAGCCGTAGAGCGTGATCGAGTCCTCCCGGACCCTCGTCTCGACCAGCAGGGTGGCGTCCCGGCCGTTCTCCAAGCGTCCGGCCGTGCGGCCGGAAGTGTGGACCACATAACCGACACCGGCGACATCGACGACCAGCGCCTCGCCGTCGCCGAGATCGACGGTTCCGGTCAGGCGCCCGATCATCCGGCCGCCGCCGCGAACGGCAGACGATGGGCATGGGCTATCGCTACCGCCAGCGCATCGGCCGCGTCCGCGCCCGCGGGATTGCAGCCGGGCAACAGCAGACGGACCATGTATTGCACCTGCGCCTTGTCCGCCCCGCCTGCGCCGACCAGCGCCTTCTTGATGCTGCGCGGCGCATATTCCGCGACCGGCAGCCCGGCATTGGCCGAGACCACCAGCGCGGTTCCGCGCGCCATGCCGAGCTTCAGCGCGGCGCTCGCGCTGCGATGGACGAAAACCTCCTCCACCGCTGCCGTATCCGGCGCGAATTGCTCGATGACACCGGTCAGGCCGGCGAAGAGTTCCGCCAGGCGGTCGGCGGTTTCGCCCGTAGGGTCGGGCTTCAGTTCGCCGTTGGCGACATGCGAAAGGCGTCCGCGGTGCGCATCGACGATCCCCCAGCCTGTCACCCTCAAGCCGGGGTCGAACCCGATGACCCGCTCGCCGCCGGTCATCCGGCGAGCCTGGCGAGCACCTCGTCCGACACGTCGTAGTTCGCCGAGACGTTCTGCACATCGTCATGGTCGTCGAGCGCCTCGAGCAGCTTGAATAGTACAGCGGCAGGCTCTTCCCCGACGGGAACCAGGGTTTGCGGCTTCCAGACCAGCTGTGCCGCCTGCGGCTCGCCGACGGACAGCTCCAGGGCCTCGCGCACGGCGTGCAGGTCTTCCGGCGCGGTCAGCACATCGTGGCCGTCACCGTCGGAGACCATGTCGTCCGCCCCGGCTTCGAGGGCGGCCTCGAAAATCTCGTCGGTGCTGGCCGCATCCTCGGCGAAGCGGATCAGACCCGCGCGGTCGAACAGGAAGCTCACCGAGCCGGTTTCGCCGAGCGATCCGCCGTTCTTCGAGAACGCGGCGCGGACATCCGCGGCCGTGCGGTTGCGGTTGTCGGTCAGCGCCTCGACGATCACCGCGACACCTGCCGGGCCGTATCCTTCGTAGCGCACCTCTTCATAGACCGCGCCTCCGTCGTCGCCGGCGGCGCGCTTCATTGCCCGGTCGATACGGTCGCGTGGCATGTTGGCGGCGCGGGCGGCCTGGATTGCGGACCGCAGGCGGGGGTTCGAGTCGGGGTCCGGGGAACCGAGCTTAGCCGCCACCTCGATCTCGCGCCCGATTTTGGTGAACAGCCGCGCGCGCTTCGCGTCCTGCGCGCCCTTGCGGTACATGATGTTCTTGAATTGCGAATGTCCGGCCATCGGCCCGCCGCCCCCTTGCCGCCGCGAATTCGGGAACCGTGGCTATATAACGCAGGCGGGCAGGGTCTGCGAGAGCCGGCCCCCGACCCGCACCGGCTCGGCGCTGATTGCAAGGCCGGTCCGGTCGTCGGTTTCGACGAATAGCCCGCACACCGTCGCCGGGCCCGCCGCCGGCTCCAGCCGTCCGCCAGACATCTTGCGCACGAAGCGGCGCATCGGCTCGTCCTTGGCCATGCCGATAACGGAATCGTAGTCGCCGCACATGCCGGAGTCGGTCTGGTAGGCGGTGCCCTTCGGCAGCACCGTCGCGTCGGCTGTCGGGACATGTGTGTGGGTGCCGACCACGACCGACACCTCGCCATCGAAGAAGTGCCCGAAGACCATCTTCTCGCTGCTCGCCTCGCCGTGAAAGTCGATCAGGATCGCCTGCGTCCCACCGCCCAGCGGATAGCGCTTGAGCGCGCGCAACACCGCGGCGAAGGGGTCGTCCAGCGGGTCCATGAACAGCCGCGCCATCGCGTTGACCACGACCGCCCGGCGCCCGTCTTCCAGCACGACCTCGGCGAGGCCGCGCCCGGGCGTGCCGGCCGGATAGTTGATCGGGCGGAGCAGCATCGGCTGCTTCTCCATGTAGGGGACGATTTCCTTGCGGTCCCAGACATGGTTGCCCGATGTGACGACGTCCGCGCCGGCCTTGTACAGCTCGTCGACCATGTCCGGCATCATGCCGACGCCGTGGGCCATGTTCTCGCCATTGACGACGGCAAGGTCCACGGCGAGCCGCCGGCGCAGTTCCGGCAGTTGCGCCGCCACGGCATCGCGGCCGGCCCGGCCCACCACATCGCCCAGAAAGAGAATACGCACCCTATGGTCTCCGTTCGAAATATCTGAGTCCGGTTTCCGTCACGACGCCGGCCAGCAGCCGGTCATCCGGCCCGACCGGCACGGCCGCCACTTCCTGGTCAGCATAGGCTGCGCCGATGGCCAGCGCACCGGTCGCCGCGATGGTCCGGTCGTAATAGCCCCCGCCGTAGCCGAGGCGGTTGCCGCGGGCGTCGAAGGCCAGCAGCGGCACGAGCAGCACATCCGGATCGGCGGGCGGGCCGGTAGGCTCCGAAAGCCCGAAAGGACCCGGCGCCAGAGAATCGTCCGGCTGCCAGAGGCGGAAGGCGAGCGCCGTGCCTCGAGGGCCGGTCACCGGCAGGGCAATCGGCCGGCCGAGGGCCAGCAGCAGCGGGCGAGGGTCGATTTCTCCGCGGATCGGCCAGTAGCCGGCGATGCACCGGCCTTCGAGCGCCGCCGTCGTGGTGAGCGCAGCCGGCGGGAACCCGGCCCGCCGCCTGAGCATTTCACGGCGCATGGCCGCTTTGGCGGAAGCAAGCGAAGCCGCCCTGGCCGTCGGTCTCAAACCAATCCTCCGGGACCCTCGCTAACGAGGTGGGCGTCGTGTGCCGAAACCACGGCTCCGGCAGGGACAACTCCCTGGAGTTTCAGTATCGGCCCCGAGATATCGTTAGCCTGACGCACCGGGCAGCTTCCCCGGGAAACTAGGCGGGCGCCAGCCTGGACGCAACCGTCTCGAGCTTGTCGGCCAGATACTCCAGCGCCATGGCCAGTTCTTCGAGATCTGGCGCTGTCTCCTGCTGCCGGGCCGATTGCTCCTGGATGAGGTCGTCGGCCAGCATCACGCTCGCCATGATGACGAGGTTGAGGTCGTTGACCCGGCCCATCTGGGTCGAAAGCCTGCTTACTCCGGCGCTCAGCAACGCGCCGGCGGCACGGATTCGTTCCTGCTGGCCTTCATCGCAAGCGAGGCTGTATTCCTTCCCGTTGATGGTGATGGCGACCTGGGCCAAGGCCGTTACTCCCCGCTTTCGACCGCCGCGTCGAGGCGGGCGATGGCGTCGTCCAGACGAGTCGCGACCCGGCTGTGCAGGGCCCGGAGCAGGGTGAGTTCGGCCTCCGCCTCGGCGTTGCCGGCCGGGGCCGCATCGAGACGCTCCAGGGCGGTGTCGATGCGCGAGAGCGCTGCTTCGATACGCGAAATGGCCGCTTCGCTTCCGGTCATGCGGTTTTCGATCCCCAGTCCGTCCTTATTTGATAGGCAGCGCGCGCCAGCGTCAACAAACCGCTGTCCTGCCGTGTTGACGGCGCGTGTCCGGGACGGGCATTTTGCCCCACCCGACGCCTCCGATCCTGGACCTCCTCAGATCCCCATGTCCGCCAAACCCGATCTCGCCTCCATGGCGAATGCCTTGCGTGCGCTTGCGATGGACGCTGTCGAGCAAGCGAATTCCGGCCATCCGGGCATGCCGATGGGCATGGCGGACGTGGCGACGGTGCTGTTCACGCGCTACCTGCGCTACGACGCCGCTGCTCCCGACTGGCCGGACCGGGACCGGTTCGTGCTCTCCGCCGGGCACGGTTCAATGCTGCTTTACGGCCTGCTGCACCTGGCCGGCTATCCCGGCATGGACATGCACGAGATCGAGCGCTTCCGCCAGCTGGGCAGCGCCACGCCCGGGCATCCCGAATACGGCCACAGCCCCGGCGTGGAGACCACGACAGGGCCGCTCGGGCAGGGCATCGCCACGGCGGTCGGCATGGGCATCGCCGAGCGCGCGATGAACGCCGCTTTCGGCGACGATCTGGTGGACCACCGCTGTTGGGTCGTCGCGAGCGACGGCGACATGATGGAAGGCGTGTCGCACGAGGCTGCTGCGCTTGCGGGCCATCTGCGGCTCGGCCGGCTGATCGTCCTATATGACGACAACGGCATCTCGATCGACGGGCCGACGGCGCTCGCCATGTCGGACGACCCGGCGCGCCGCTTCGAGGCCTGCGGCTGGCACACGATCGCCTGCGACGGCCACGACCCGGACGACATCGCCCGCGCCATCGACGCGGCGCTTGCCGACCCGCGCCCCTCCCTCGTCTCCTGCCGCACGACCATTGCCCTGGGCGCGCCGACCAAGGCGGGGACGGCCGCCTCGCACGGCGCGCCGCTCGGCGCCGACGAGGTTGCGGCGGCGCGCGAGGCGCTCGGCTGGAGCTACGCCCCCTTCATCGTCCCGAACGACATTGCCGCAGCCTGGCGCGACGCGGGCGCGAAGGGCAGGGCGGCGCGGGAAGCCTGGCAGAAGCGGCTGGAGGCGCGCGCGGACCGGGCGGAGTTCGAGCGCCGCGCGAGCGGCGCGCTGCCGGCCGGCTTCGAGGCCGCCATGGCGGAGTACAAGGCGGGCCTGCTGGCGGACCCGCCCAAGCTGGCCACAAGGCAGTCCTCGCAGCGCGCGCTCGGCGCGGTGAACGCGGCCCTGCCGGAAACGATCGGCGGCTCCGCCGACCTCACCGGCTCCAACGGCACGCTGACGCCCGGCCTCGAGCCCTGGAACGCGGAGAATTACGGCGGCCGCTACCTGCATTACGGCGTGCGCGAGCACGGCATGGCGGCGGCGATGA
>MPNF01000114.1 GCA_002238885.1 Alphaproteobacteria bacterium bin95
CGATGGCGATCCAGTTCATCAGGCGCCCGGCCGAGACCCAGTAGCGCACCATGCAGGCGTCCGGCCCCCACCAGACGCCGGACTCGCGCGGAATGTCGAGGTCGGCCAGCCGTTCGGCCGGAACCAGCGCCCGCCACGCGACCGAGCCCGAGTCCCGCGCATTGCCGGTGCCGAATAGATGCCGGCGCACCGGGCTGTGGATTCCGTCGGCACCGATGACGACATCGGCCTCGACGGTCTCGCCGTCCGCGAGCGTGAGGCGTCCTTCATCCATGGCGACGACCTGCGATCCGAACCGTATCCTCCCCGGTGGCTGGCGGCTGAGCAGTCCGTCCAGCAAATCCGCCCGGTGGGCGTGGTAGTAGGGATAGCCGAAAGTCTCGCGTGCTTCCCGGCCGAGCGGGGCCTCGACCAGCATCTCGCCTTCATGGCTGCGGATTGCGAGCCCCTCCGGCTCGACGCCCCACCCGGCCATATCGTCTTCGAGGCCGAGCCAATTCAGGATACGGGTCGCGTTCGGGCTGAGCTGGATGCCGGCGCCCACGGGCTCGATACGCGGCGCCTGCTCCAGCACCAGGGCGTCGATGCCGCGCTTTGCGAGGGAGAGGGACAGGGCCAGCCCGCCGATGCCGGCGCCGACGATGACGATCCGTGACATGCAAATGCGCTCCGGGGGCTCAGTTGCGGCGTTCCAGAAGGCCGCGCGCGATGACATGGGCCTGTATCTCAGCCGCGCCCTCGAAGATGTTGAGGATGCGGGCGTCGCAGAGGATCCGCCCCACCTCGTATTCCTGCGCGTAGCCGTTGCCGCCATGCACCTGCACGGCATTGTCGGCATTGGCCCAGGCGGCGCGCGCCGCGAGCAGCTTTGCCATGCCGGCCTCGATGTCGCAGCGCCGTCCGTCGTCCTTCTCGCGCGCGGCGAAATAGGCGAGCTGGCGGGCGATCTGGGTTTCGACCGCCATCCAGGCGATCTTGCCGGCGACGCGCGGGAAGCCGAGGATCGCCTTGCCGAACTGCCTGCGGCCGGCAGCGTAGTCCAGCGCAAGCTCCATCGCGCGCTCCGCCACGCCCACCGAGCGCGCCGCGGTCTGGATGCGGGCGCTCTCGAAGGTCGCCATCAACTGCTTGAAGCCCTGTCCTTCCTCGCGTCCGAGCAGGTCTCCGGCATCCACCTCGAAGCCGTCGAAGCCGATGTCGTATTCCTTCATGCCGCGATAGCCGAGCACCGGAATCTCGCCGCCGTCGATGCCGGGGTCGGGGAAGGGGTTGCCGTCGTCGCCGCGTGTCTTCGGGGCAAGGAACATGGAGAGGCCCCGATAGCCGGGCGTGTCGGGGTCGGTGCGGGCGAGCAGGGTCATCAGGTCGGCGCGCGCCGCATGGGTGATCCAGGTCTTCGCGCCCGAAATCCGGTAGGTGCTGCCGTCCCGGGCCGGGGTGGGTGCGCCCGCGGCGGGGGCCGGAGCGGACGTCGGGCTCGGTGAAAACGGCGGTTGGCAGCACGGCGCCGCTCGCAATGTCCGCGAGCCAGCGCTCCTTCTGCTCCTCTGTGCCGCCGAGCCGGATCAGCTCGGCCGCGATCTCGGAGCGTGTGCCGAGCGAGCCGACGCCGATATAGCCGCGCGACAACTCCTCCGTGACCACGCACATGGCCACCTTGCCCATGCCGAGCCCGCCCCATTCTTCCGGCACGGTGAGGCCGAACACGCCCATATCCGCCATGTCCCCGACAACGGCCATGGGAATGAGTTCGTCGCGGCTGTGCCATCCGTGGGCCGGCCCGACGATGCGGTCGTCCGCGAATCGGCGGAACTGGTCCCGCACCAGGGCCAGCGACTCGTCCTCCAGTCCGTCGGACGGCCTCTGGCCCTCGGCAAGCAGGGCGGCAATTTCCATGCGCGCGGCGTTCGAATTGCCCTCTGCTGCGACGCGCCCGACGGCAGGAACGCGCAGTGCCGCGCCGTCGAGGCCGAGGTCCGCCGGCCGCACGACCTCCCCCTGCGAGACCGCGATGCCGCCGGCAAGCTGCGCCAGATACTCCCCGAAGGCCGCTTGCAGGACGAGCCGGTCCAGCTCCGTGAGGGCGTCGGAGGCTTCGAGTCGCCGCGCCCAGCCGAGCATTTCGCGCAGGCCCGCGACATAAGTTGCGATCCAGGCAAAACCGTGGGCGGCGAACTGGTCGCGTTCCAGTGCGGCGGGATCGGTCCGACCGCCGGCCTGCACACGCGCCGCAACGCCGCCGCGCGCGTCATCGAGATAGGCCTCGGCTGCGGCGAGCGCCTCTTCGAGGAGGGAGATCGGGAGGGTCATGGGGTGGGGCGGACGCCTTTTTCGAGTGGCGCGTTATAGCAAGACGGCCGCTCCGGCTATACACTGGCGGCCCATAAACTGCGTGGTCACCGCGATGCCGCTTCTCGACCCGAGCCCGACCTACAAGCCCTTCCGCTATCCTTGGGCCTACGACGCCTGGCTGACGCAGCAGCGCATCCACTGGCTGCCGGAAGAGGTGCCGCTTTCCGACGACGTGACCGACTGGCGGCGCATCCTCACGCTCGCCGAGCGGAACCTGCTCGCCCAGATTTTCCGCTTTTTCACCCAGGCCGATGTAGAGGTGAACAACTGCTACATGAAGCACTATGCCCGCGTCTTCGAGCCGACCGAGGTGCAGATGATGCTGGCGGCCTTCTCGAACATCGAGACGGTGCATATCGCGGCCTACAGCCATTTGCTCGATACGGTGGGGATGCCGGAAGTCGAGTATTCGGCCTTCATGCACTACAAGGCGATGCGCGACAAATACGATTACATGAAGCAGTTCGGCTCCGACTCGAAGGAAGACATTGCGCGCACGCTCGCCGTGTTCGGCGCCTTCACCGAGGGGGTCCAACTCTTTGCGAGCTTCGCGATCCTGCTGAATTTCCCGCGCTTCGGCAAAATGAAGGGCATGGGGCAGATCGTGGCCTGGTCGGCGCGCGACGAGACCCTTCATACCGAGAACGCGATCCGCCTGTTCCGCACCTTCATCGGCGAATATCCCGAAGTGTGGACCGATGCGCTCCGCCGGGACCTGACGGACGCCTGCCGGACGGTGATCGAGCATGAGGACGCCTTCATCGACCTTGCCTTCGAGATGGGCGGCGTCGAGGGCCTGGAGGCGGAGGAGGTCAAGGCCTATATCCGCTTCATCGCCGACCGGCGGCTGGAACAGCTCGGCCTGGAGCCGATCTTCGCCGTGGCGGAGAACCCGCTCTCCTGGATGGACGAAATGCTGAACGGCGTCGAGCACGCCAACTTCTTCGAGAACCGCGCCACCGAATACGCCAGGGCCGCGACGCGCGGCAGCTGGGAAGAGGCATTCGCCTGAGCCGGGGAAGGAGGCGGTTCGGCATGGCCGGCATCGCGGCCGTGCCGGAGGTGGGCTGAGCGATGGCGTTCCTGTCGCCGGAGCTGTTCCTTGCCATGGGCGTTGCGGCCGCGGCCGGGCTGATGCGGGGTTTCGCCGGCGTCGGCTCCGGCATGCTGATGGCGCCGGTCTTCGCGATCCTGTTCGGCCCGGTCCAGACCGTCGCGGTCATCATCCTCATGGAAATCGTGGTCACCGGCCAGCTCCTTCCCGGCGTGCGCCGGGAAATCGACTGGAAGGTGATTGCCCCGATGGGGATCGCGGCCGCCGTCCTCATGCCGGCGGGAAGCTGGCTTCTCGTGACGCTCGACCCTGACCTCATCGCGCGGGGGATCGCACTGGTCGTGGTGGCCTTCTCGGTCGTCCTGATGGCCGGGTGGCGCTATGAGGGCGAGAAGAAGCTGTGGGCGACCGTCGGTGTCGGGGGGCTGTCGGGCGTATTGATGGCTTCGACCAGCCTCGGAAATCCGCCGGTGATGGCCTATCTGCTCTCCAGCCGGGATTCGGCGGCGACCAACCGCGCGAATTTCACTGGCTACTTCGCGGTCACGCTGGTGGCGCTGATCGCCATGATGGCGGTTGCAGGGCTGATCGACGGCAATGCGGTCGTAACGGCGGCGATACTGCTGCCGGTGTTCATGGCAGGGGCCTGGGCCGGCTCTCGGCTCTTTCGCCAGTCGAGCGAAACGCTCTACCGCCGCGTCGCCCTCGGCCTCCTGTTCTGCGTCGGTATGTACGGGCTGCTGCGGTAGGTTCCGAAGCGTTCGTGGCAGCGGACAGTGGCACCGGACTCACGGGGACGTTTCAGACGGTACGGATACACGCCAAGTTCAAACCAGCGGCTGCCGGCCGCCATAGTCGCCGAAGGCCTGTTCGCGGTAGAGGCCGAGCGCGCGCATGACCGGCAGGTCCGAGAGGCAGAACAGGCAGGCGTCGTCGGTGTCCGAGGCGTTGGCGTGTTCGTGCCAGGCCCAGGACGGCACGCAGAAGATGTCGCGCTCGGTCCAGTCGTAGCGCCTGCCGTCGATGACCGAATGACCGCTGCCCTTCGCGACCTGATAGAGGAAGCTGCCGGTGTGGCGGTGCGCCTTTGTGCGTTCGCCCGGCCGCAGCAATTGCATGCTGGCGCCCATCGTCTGCATCACGGGGCCGTTGGTCGCCGGGTTCACATACTCCATCAATACACCGTCATGGGGCGAGCCTTCGGTGCAGGCGGCGTAGTTGCAGAGCGCCTCATAGGTCGCCAGCCACTCGTACTTGAACAGCGGCGAATAGCCCTTGCTCCAGTTGCCACCGCCCGGCGTCAGCCCCGGATTTCCCCAGGCGCTCGTCACGTCATCGACTTCGTAGGCCACGGCTTGCGCGAGGTCGGGATGCACCTCGTAGAAATTCGCCTCCATGGCGTTGACGAAGGGGATGTCCAGACCGTCCTGCCAGATGCAGGGGCTGCCCGTGGCCTCGACCCCGTGCTCATGCCAGGTGCCGTTCGGGGTCAGTACGAAGTCGTTGGCGCCGAGCGTCATCTTGTGCCCGTCCACGACGGTGTAGGCGCCTTCGCCCTCCATGATGAAGCGGATTGCGGAAGCCGAGTGGCGATGCGCGCTCGCCGCCTCGCCCGGGTTCATCGCTTGCAGCCCGGCATAGATCCAGCCCACAGCCGCCGCGACCTCCGTGCGGCCCGGATTGTTGAGATAGACGACCCGGCGGCCTGCCTCTTCCGGCGTCACCAGATCGAGCGATCTCAGGACATGTTCGCGGAGGTCCCGGTAACGCCAGACGACCGGGACTGATTGCGATACCGGCTCCCACGGTTCGATCTTGTTGGCAACCGTCCACAAGGCGCCCGCGCGATGCCTGTCGAGTTCGTCGTAGTAAGCCAGCAGCTCGGGCGTGTCCTCGACATTCGCCCTGCCGGGAACGTCTTCACGGTAGTTCTCGTGCTTCCTGCCCAAATGCCGCGCCTCCCGTCGATGAGCGGCGACCGGCCTCTTCGCCTTACTCCGCCGCAGCCTTGCGGGCCTCTTCCCTCGCGATTTCGGCGGCGATGGCTTCGGCGGCGGTGCCGACGAAGAGTTCGCGGTTCTCGTGGCTGTAGTCGTAGGACTCGCGCCTCAGGGCATTCGAACCCTGGAAATGCGGCATCACATAGCGCTGCACCAGCTCGAAATGGCGCTTGGTCTCGGGGAAATCGGCCCAGTTGTGGGCAAGCTCCAGGAACGCGCCGAAGCCGCCGGAGCCTTCCTGCAGGAGCTCGATATGCTCGATCATGTCGTCGGGTGTGCCGATGACCGCCATGCGGTTCTCGGTGAGATAGGCCACCGGGTCGTCGATCTCCGGCGGCACGATCGGGAAGGTCGCGATCTCGCGGAAATATTTGGCCCAGAGTTCGAGGCCGAATTCGACATTGCGGTAAGCCTGCTCGCGCGTCTCGGCGATATGGGCCAGCGTGACGATGCGCCAGTTGGCGCGGTCCACGGTCTTGCCGTTCTCGGCCGCCGCCCGCTCGCAGAGTTTCCAGTTGTTGGCGTGCGCTTCCAGCGCCTCGGGCGAGGTGCCGCCGATGGACAGCATGCCGAGCCCGTGCTTGCCCGCCGCCAGCCCGCCCGCCGGCGAGCGCGCACAGGCCACCGCCATCTCCATATGCGGCCAGCTGTAGTTCGCCATCTGGAGCTGGGCCTCGCGCAGCTCGAACCAGTCGGTCTTCATCGAGACCCGCTCGCCGCGGAGCAGCGCCATCAGCGCGTCGATGGCCTCGTTCATCATGCGGCGCTGTTCGCGCGGGTCGATGCCCATGCGGAAGGCATCGCCGGCCAGTGCGCCCGGCCCCACGCCGAACATGCTGCGCCCCTTGGTCATGTGGTCGAGCTGCACCATCCGGTCGGCGAGCGCGAAGGGGTGGTGGTAGGGCAGCGAGACGACGCCCGTGCCGAGCCGGATATGGCGTGTCCGCTCGGCGGCCGCGGCAATGAACATTTCCGGGCAGGCGATGATCTCGAAGCCGCCGGAATGGTGTTCGCCGATCCATGCCTCGTGGTAGCCGAGCCGGTCGAGATGCTCGACCAGTTCCATGTCCCGGTCGAGGCAGGCGGTCGGGTTCTCGTTCACGGGATGGAAGGGGGCGAGGAAGATGCCGAAACGAAGCGGGGCGGGCATGGGAATGCAGGTCCTTCTGGCAGGTCGCCGCGCATATTGCCCCTGCGGTTCCGATAAGGAAAGGCGCAGGCCTGTTGCCGCCTACGGCGCCTTGAGCGCGCGCCACGGACGGACCGCGGGAATGGCGAGCAGGACCAGGGCCATGCAGGCGAGCCCTTCCGCAGCCATGATCCCGACCGCGGTCTGGGCGCCGAAATGCTCGGCCATGAACCCGACATGCAGTGTGCCGACCGGCCCGCCCGCGCCGATGGAAACGGTCATCACTCCCATGACGCGCGCGCGGAGCGCGGGCGCGGCGCTGTACAGAATCAATGCGCCCTGCATGGCCGCGAAACCCGCGAAGCCGATGCCGCTCGCCAGCAGTACGGCCATCGCCTCGGGATAGCCCGGGGTGAAGGAAAAGCCGACGATGCACGCGAGGAACGCTGCGCCCGAAACGACATAGAGACACAGGAAATGCCGGGGTCGGACGAACGCGGCTATGACCAGCGCGGTAGCGAATGCGGTCACCGCTTCGGCGGACATCAGCGAGCTGGTCGCGAGCGCATCGAGCCCCAGCACTGCCTTGCCGATAACCGGGATCATGTTGAGATAGGGGAAGCCGAAAACATTCATCGTCACTGTCAGCAGGACCGTGCCCAGCACCACCGGCACATACGGCAGATAAGCGAAGGCATCGCGGACATCGGAGAAGATGCCCCGGCCTGCGGGCGGCGCGGGCGGCCTCCGGTAGGAGGTGAAAAGCAGCAGCAGCGCGGCGCCGCCGAAACAGGCCACGCTTGCCAGATAGGCGCCCGAAATGCCGATAGTGAGCATCAGCGCGCCGCCGGCGAGCGGCCCCAGCATCCGGGTAAGGTTGGCGGTGGCGCTGTCCAGGGCCATGGCGGTGCCGAATCGCGACGGTCCGGCGAGGTCCCCCAGCATGGTGCGCCTGACCGGGAAGTCGAGCGCCCAGATGACTCCGCTGCAAAAGACCCCGGCCGCAACGTGATAGACCGTCAGATCGCCGAGGAACGCCAGGAGGGTCAGCAGGCCCATGACGGCAGCCATGGCGGCGAAGGCAATGAGGAGAATCCTGCGGCGGTCGCCGCGTTCCGAGATCGCGCCGGCAAAGGCGCCAAGCAGGAACATCGGCGCCTGACGGAGAAACAGCACCAGCGCAACCGCCATCGGCGAGCCCGTTTCTTCGACGACGAACCAGCCTACGGCCAGCACTTCAAGCCAGCGCACGCTGCCGGCCAGCGCACCGGCGGCCCAGGCGCGGCGGAAGCGCTTGCGGGACAGCAGGCGCAGCGGGGCGGCAGCTACGAGCCGGCGGGGCATGCGGGCGCCCTCAAGCCCCGCAGCCGGGGCTTATCGAAAAAAGGCCCGGCGCTCGGCCGGGCCTTTTGGATGGGTTGGTGGAGCCAAGGGGATTTGAACCCCTGACCTCTTGAATGCCATTCAAGCGCTCTCCCAGCTGAGCTATGGCCCCCTATGGTGTCGGCGCGGCGCGCGAACCGGCTTCCGGCGCGCCGGAAGCCGG
>MPNF01000115.1 GCA_002238885.1 Alphaproteobacteria bacterium bin95
CTCACGGTTCCACTCCACAGTGCAGGTCATGGGCCGTCCGCCCCGGCAACGCAGCAATTCGAGGCGCCAGCGCGGCAGGCCGGGCGCGGCGGCGTCGAACGGGGCGACGCCTCCCGGCAGTGCCGCAATCCGCCAGCGAGAAAAGGCGGCGCTCGCCGGCCCGAGGCTGTCGCGGCGCAGCAGCAGGGCGGGGGTCAGGCTCTCGCGGGCGGCGAGCGCAAGCCGGCGGCTCAAGGTGAAATCGAGGCTTTCGACCTCGCCCAGTACCGCCGCCAGGCCGGCGCTGCGCAGGCCTTCCTCTATGGCCCAGGAAACATCCCGATCGCGGCGGGCGGAGAGCAACAGCAGGTCGGCCGGTTCGAGACCGAAGTCCCGCCAGCCCGGCCCGTAGAGCCGGCCGAAGGGGCTCGCCCGGCTCTGGCAGACCAGCACGGCGCGCCGCCCGTCCCGGCGTTCGAGCCGGGTGAGGAGCGCGGCGAGGAAGCTGGCTGCCGCCGGCCCGTCCCCTGCTGCCAGGCCGGCCGCCTCATGCAGCCCGCCCGCTGCCAGCCCCCGCTCCGGCAAGGCCGCATCCAGGGCGCCGAGGCCGAACCGCCAGGCCTCCGCCGCCCCGTCCCCCGCCGGCTCCGCAGCGGCTGTCCGGCGTTCCAGCAGCGCTATCTGTCGGCGCAGCGCGGCAAGCTCGACGGGGTTCTTGCGGGGGGAAACAGGCAACATAAGTTCATTATTTGTTCCCATTACGGATGAGTCAATAGGGAGGAGAGCCCTCCGCCCCTTGACCGGCCCGGCCGTCTGGCGCACAGAATTGCCGGCAGCGCCGCCGAACGAACCGACTGGGCCCGGCAGATGACCGCCATCGACGCCATGCAGGACAGTGACTGGCCCGAGGTCCGCGCCATCTACCGTGCGGGCTTGAAGACCGGCATTGCCGCCTTCATGAAAAATCCGCCGAGCTGGAAGGCATGGAACAAGGGCCATCTGGCCGTCGGCCGGCTCGTCGTCCGGGGCGGCGACGGCCGCACGGTCGGCTGGGCGGCGCTCACGCCCGCGCCGGATACGTGAGGCGCTCCCGGCGTCGCTGAGGTCAGCGTCTATGTCGGCGAAGGTGCGCAGGGGTCGGGCGCCGGAACCGCCCTGCTGGAGGGCTTGGTCGCAGCCTCCGAGGCGGAGGGCTACTGGACTCTGCAGGCGCAGATCATGGCCGCGAACCTGCCCAGCATCGCGCTCCACCGGAAATGCGGCTTCCGCGAGGTCGGTTTCCGCGAGCGCTACGGGCATCTCGACGGTGTGTGGCACGATGTCTTCCTGTTCGAGCGCCGCAGCGTCCGCGCCGGCGGACCGGGCCTGCCGACAAGGAGCTGCGACGAGGCGGGCTGACGACGGATCGGGGCCGGATCAGGGCTCGCGCGAGAGGCCGCTCGCTTCCAGCGCCTTCAGATAGGCGTCCCAGAGTTCTGACCGGCGTTCGCCGAGTTCGCGCAGATAGGCCCAGCTGTAGATGCCGGTGTCGTGCAGGTCGTCGAACACCAGACGGACGGCGTAATTGCCTTCGGGCAGGATTTCGATGATGCCGACATGGGCGCGGCCCGAAACCAGCGTCTTGCGCTCGGGGCCGTGGCCCTGCACTTCGGCGGAGGGGCTCTCGACGCGCAGGAACTCGGCCGGCAGGGCGAAATTCGCGCCGTCGTCGAAGGCGACATGCAACACACGCCCAGCTTTGGAATAGCGCAACTCCGTCGGGAGGCTCAACGCCCTTCCTCGTCGAGTTCCCGCGCCTCCTCGACCAGCATGATCGGGATGCCGTCGCGGATCGGGAAGGCCAGTCCCGCCGAACGGCTGACCAGCTCCCCCGCCTCGCGGTCGTATTCCAGCGGCCCCTTGGTCACCGGGCAGACCAGCAATTGCAGCAGCAGCCGATCGACCTCTCCCGAACCCGTCATCGCTCGCCTCAATTCATCCGCGTCGGGTCGTCGTCATTCGCAGCCTCGAAGCCCGACATCGCGAACAGCGCCTCCAGCATCTGGGCGCGCTCGCCCGTGTCGCGGCATTCAAGCAGTCCCTGCTTCTCATTGGGTGCGAAGGGGCAGCCCATGGAGAGCGCATTGACCAGCATTTCGTCGTCGGCCTTCGCCACAGCGTCCCAGTCTGCGCTGAGCCCGCGCCGCGCCAGAAATTCCCTGAGCGCGTCCAGCAGGCTCTCGCGGTCCACCGGGCTGCTGCGGCGCGCATCGAGATCGGCCCCGAAGCCCTCGAATTCCGCGTGGACGGTGCGGTAGCCCTCGGGATGGAGCGCAAGCTCCCGGCCGATGCGGAAGCGCGCGATGCCTTGCAGTGCGATCATGTAGCGGCCGTCGTCGAGCTTTTCCGAACTCTGGATCTTGCCGGCGCAGCCGATCTCGTAAATCGGCGGGTTCGTCGGGTCGGCTCCCTCGGCGCGCGGCTGCACCATGCCGACGATCCCCTCGTCGTCCAGCGCATCGCGGACCATGGCCCGGTAGCGGGGTTCGAAAATGTGCAGCGGCAGCATCGCGCGCGGCAGCAACAGCACGCCGGCCAGCGGAAAGACCGGGAACACTTCCGGCAATGACCGCCTGAGGGACACAGGGATCGCTCCCTAGCTGAACATCAGTGTCGAGAGGCGTCGCCGGATGCCGGTCGTGAGTTCGTGCGTCGGCCCCCACGCCTCGAAGAATTTGACGAGCTGGCCGCGCGCCGCTCCGTCGTTCCAATCGCGGTCGCGGCGATAGAGTTCCAGCAGTTCCTCCGCCGCCTCTTTGTGGCGTCCGCCGCCGAACAGGGCCATCGCGAGATCGAAGCGCGACTGGTGGTCGTCCGGATTGCCGTCTACCGCGCGGCGCAGTTCGGCCGTGTCGCCCGCATCCGCGCTCTGCTCGGCAAGTTCCACCGCGCTCACCGCGGCCGCCACTGCCGGGTCACGGTCCGAACCCTCCGGCAGCCGTCCCAGCATGGCGCGGGCCTGCTCGACCTCGTCTACGGCGAGGAGTACCTGGGCAAGGCCGGCAATCGCGGCGGCGTTCTCAGGCTCCTGCTTGAGCACTTCGTTGAAGATCGCACCGGCGGTCTGCGCATCGCCCTCTTCCAGCGCCGCCCGCGCCTGCTCGACGGCGGCCTCAACGGCGGATTCGACCGGCCCGCCTACCAGCCGCTCGACAAAGGCCTTAACCTGGCTCTCCGGCACCGCGCCCATGAACGCATCGACGGGGCGCCCCTGATCGAAGGCATAGACCGCCGGGATGGATTGGATGCGCATCTGCTGCGCGACCACGGGGCTCTGGTCGATATCGACCTTGACCAGGCTGACCTTGCCGCCGGCATTGGAGACGACCTTTTCCAGCACCGGCCCCAATTGCTTGCAGGGGCCGCACCAGGGCGCCCAGAAATCGACGATCACCGGCGCCGTCATCGACGCCTCGATGACATCCGCCATGAAGGTCTGGTCGGTGGCGTCCTTCACGACGCCGGGTTCGCTTGCCGCAATCTCCATCTTTCTACCCCGGTTTCGGGACGGCTTCTGCAAGATGGCGGCAGAGCCGCCCGGCGGCAACCCCTGCGCCATTCGGCATCAGAACAGGCCGACGACCTCCCCGCCCTCATCGAGGCCGATGGCTTCGGCCGCCGGCACGCGCGGCAGGCCCGGCATGGTCATGATGTCGCCGCAGACCGCGACCACGAACTCCGCGCCGGCTGCAAGCCGCACCTCGCGCACCGGGATGCTGTAGCCCTCCGGCGCACCCCTGAGCGTGGGATCGGAAGAGAAACTGTATTGCGTCTTCGCCATGCAGACCGGCACATGGCCGAACCCGCCGGCCTCGAAGCGCTCGAGCTGGTCCTTGACCCGCGCTGGCGCCTCGGCGCCGTCGGCGCGATAGATCTCCCGCGCGACTGTCTCGATCTTCTCCCAGAGCGGCAGTCCGTCCGGATAGATCGGGGTGAATTCGGCGTCGCCGCTGTCGGCGAGCGCGGCGACCGCCTGCGCCAGGCTCTCCGTGCCCGCGCCGCCCTCGGCCCAGTGGGTGCAGACATGCGCCGAGGCGCCGCGGTCGGCCGCAAGGCGTTGCACTGCGGCGATCTCCGCGTCCGTGTCGGCAGTAAAGCGGTTGACGGCCACAACCGCCGGCACGCCGAATTTGGCGACATTGTCGAGATGGCGGCCGAGATTGACGAAGCCCCGCTCGACGGCGGCGACGTCCTCCTCGCCCAGCGCACCCCGCGCGATGCCGCCATGCATCTTGAGCGCGCGCACCGTCGCGACCACGACCACGGCGTCTGGCGCGAGTCCCGCCTTGCGGCACTTGATGTCGAAGAACTTCTCCGCGCCGAGGTCCGCCCCGAAGCCTGCCTCGGTCACCACATAGTCGGCGAGCTTGAGCGCAGCCCGGGTCGCGACGACGGTGTTGCACCCATGCGCAATATTGGCGAACGGACCGCCATGGACGAAGGCCGGGTTGCCTTCCAGCGTCTGCACAAGGTTCGGCTGCAGCGCATCCTTCAGCAGCACGGTCATCGCGCCGTCGGCCTTCAGGTCGCTCGCCGAGACTGGCGACTGGTCGCGGCGTCCGCCGACGACGATCTGGCCGAGCCGACGCTGGAGGTCCGCCCGGTCAGAGGCGAGGCATAGGATCGCCATGATCTCCGAGGCCACCGTGATGTCGTAGCCGGTCTGGCGCGGGAAGCCGTTGGCGACGCCACCGAGCGAGACCGCGATGTCGCGGAGCGCCCGGTCGTTCATGTCCACCACGCGCCGCCAAGTGACGCGCCGCGCGTCCAGTTCCAGCCCGTTGCCCCAGTAGATGTGGTTGTCCGCCATGGCGGAAAGCAGGTTGTGCGCGGCGCCGATGGCGTGCATGTCTCCGGTGAAATGGAGATTGATGTCCTCCATCGGCACGACCTGGGCGTAGCCGCCGCCGGCCGCACCGCCTTTCATGCCGAAACAGGGGCCGAGCGAGGGTTCGCGCAGGCAGATCGCCGTGTTCCGGCCGATGCGGTTCAGGCCGTCGCCGAGGCCCACCGTGGTCGTCGTCTTGCCTTCGCCCGCGGGCGTCGGCGTCATGGCGGTCACCAGAATGAGCTTGCCGTCGGGCCGGTCCGCCAGGCCGTCGATGAAATCCGCCGTCACCTTGGCCTTGTCGTGGCCGTAGGGCACCAGCGCGCTTTCGGGAATTCCGAGCCGCGCGGCGATCTCGCCGATCGGCCGCAACTGCGCTTCGCGGGCAATTTGGATGTCGCTCTTGGCCATGGGGACGCCTTCTCCTCGCCGGACGGAAGGGGCGCAGAATGACAAGCCCGCGCGCTTGGCGCAAACGCCTAATGCGCGCGGACGGAAGACCCTGCTGCGGCCGGATTCAGCCCGGTCTGCGCCGGAGCGCGCCGAGGGAACATGAGACGGCGAAAAACAGCACGGCCAGCGTCACGATGGTGGGGCCGGTCGGCGTGTCCCAGCGCCAGGAAGCGGCAAGGCCGGCGAAGACGGATGCGACGGCGACGAGCGCGGCTGCTACCGCCATGCGCTCCGGCGTGCTGGAGAACGGTCGGGCGGCGGCGGCGGGAATAATCAGCATGGCGGTAATCAGCAGGGCACCGACCACCTTGATCGAGACGGCGACGAGCACCGCGATCGCTATGGTCAAGACAAGCTGCTCGCGCTCCGGGTCGATGCCACCGCCGCGCGCCAGTTCGGGGCTGAGCGTCGCGGTAAGAAGCGCCGACCAGCGCCAGATGACCAGGCCCAGCACTACCGCCGCCCCGCCCCAGATCACCGCGAGGTCCCCGCGTGTCACGGCCAGGATTTCACCGAACAGATAGGCTTCGACATCGATGGCGCGCGGCGATGCGACCGCGACCGCCACCAGGCCCACGGCGAGGCTGCCATGCGAAGCGACGCCCAGCAGCGTATCCATGGCGAGGCCCCGCCCGGAGAGCGTCGAGACAGCGACCGCCATCGCGACTGCAGCGGCGAGCACGCCGATAACGGTGGACATCGAAAAGGCGAGCGCAATGGCGACGCCCAGAATCGCGGCGTGAGCAGTTGCGTCGCCGAAATAGGCAATGCGCCGCCAGACGACGAAGCAGCCGAGCGGGCCCGCCGCGAGCGCCACACCGATGCCGGCAAGGCAGGCCCGGGTCAGGAAGTCGTCGAGCACCCGTCCTCCGGCGTGTGGTGGTGGCCCGGCGCGTGGCGGTTCAGGGCGAGCGTGCCCGGCTCCGCCTCTCCGAACAGCATGCGGTATTCGGAGGCCGAGGACACGGCCACGGGTGGCCCCTCGCACCAGATGACGCCGTTGAGTGCGATCACACGGTCGGTCGCGCCCATCACTACATGCAGGTCGTGACTGACCATCAATACGCCGCAGCCCAGCCGGTCGCGTACCGCGCCCACCAGCCGGTAGAGAGAGGCAATTCCCGGCTGGTCCAGGCCCTGCGCCGGCTCGTCGAGTAGCAGCAGATCGGGCTCGGCGAGGAGCGCGCGCGCGAGCAGCACGCGCTGGAATTGCCCGCCGGAAAGCGCCGTCATCTGTCGTTTGGCGAGGTCCGGCACGCCGGTTTCCTCCAGTGCGCGCGCGATGCTGCCGTTCCGCCGCCGAGCCCCAAGCCGGAGGAAGCGCGCGACCGTCATCGGCAGGGTCGAGTCGAGATGCAGGCGCTGCGGCACATAGCCGACGCGCAGCCCGGGCGCCTGTTCGACGCGGCCGGCGGCCGGCGCCACGGCGCCGACCAGCGCGCGCAGCAGCGTGGTCTTGCCCGAACCGTTGGGGCCGACGACGGTCACGACCTCGCCGCGCTCCACAGCGAGGTCGATATCGTGCAGCGCCAATTGGGCTCCCAGACGGACCGTGAGGCCGTGCGCTGCGATCAGCTGCAAGGCGCGCCGCCTTCCGAGGCGCAGGCGCGGCAGAGCCCCTCCGCCTCCACCACCGAGCGTTCGATGGCGAAACCCGCCGCCCGCGCCTCCCGCAGCAGCGCAGCCGGCGACGGCGACACGCATGTCTCGGCCACCGAGCGGCAATTGCGGCAGATCAGGAAAGCGGGCGTGTGCGTTTCATGCGGATACATGCAGGCGACGAAGGCGTTCAGTCGCTCCACCTTGTGGACGAATCCCTGCTCCATGAGAAAGTCGAGCGCCCGGTAAGCCACCGGCGGCTGTGAGCCGAAGCCGTCCTCATCCAGACGCTTCAGCAGGCCGTATGCGGGCATGGCGGCGTGGCTTTCCAGCAGAATTTCGAGAGCGTGCCGGCGGACGGGCGTGAAGTTGACCCGGTCCTCCGACGCCCGGCGCTCGGCCTCGTCGAGCACGCGGCGGATGCAGTCCCGGTGGTCGTGCGGGCGCATGGCCTCTGCAGCCGCTGTTCGCTCCGTCTGTCTTGCTGTCGCCATCCGCCTTCCCGTCGCCTTGAGATGTTATAGTATAATGTCTCGTAGATCGATCCATCCCCAGGATACAGGATGCCAGCATGAAACGCCGCTTCTTTGGACTCCCGCTAGTCGCCGCGTTCGCCGCGTTCGCCACGCTGCCGGCCGCGGCGGCGCCCGAGGTCGTGACCGACATTCCCCCGGTCCAGTCGCTTGCGGCGCGCGTCATGCAGGGCGTGGGCGCGCCGACGTCGATCCTGCCGCCGGGCGCCACGCCGCACGGCTATTCGATGCGGCCCTCCGAGGCGGCCCGGCTGGAGGCGGCCGATATCGTGTTCTGGGTGGGCGAGGGGCTGACGCCCTGGCTCGAAGACGCCATCGGGAGCCTCGCCGCGGACGCCGTGTCGGTCGAGCTGATGGAGGCGCCGGGGGTGGCGCTGCTGGAGTTCGGCGAGGAGGGGCATGCGGACCATGACGACGACCACGGCCGCAAGGACGAGCATGCCCACGAGGACGACGACCGCAAGGACGAGCATGCGCGCAAGGACGACGACAACCACAAGGACGAACACGCACACAAGAAGGACGACGACCACAAGGACGAGCACGCGCACAAGGAAGAGGACGGCCACGAGCACCATGGCGACATGGACCCGCATATCTGGCTCGACCCCGCCAACGGCAAGGCCATACTCGCGGAGT
>MPNF01000116.1 GCA_002238885.1 Alphaproteobacteria bacterium bin95
GGCCCTTGTACCAGCGCTTCACATTCGGGAAGCTGTCGAGATCGACTTCCTGGCGCTTGTAGGTGATGACCCAGGGCCAGCAGGCCATGTCGGCGATGGAGTAGTCGCCGGCGATGAACTCGCGCCCTTCCAGCCGCCGGTCGAGCACGCCGTAGAGCCGCAGCATCTCGTTGGTGTAGCGCTCGACGGCGTAGGGCAGCGTTTCCGGGGCGTAGAAGCGGAAATGGCCGGACTGGCCGAGCATCGGCCCGAGGCCGCCCATCTGCCACATCACCCACTCGATCACCTCCATGCGGGCGCGCAGGTCCGTCGGCAGGAACCTGCCGGTCTTTTCCGCGAGATAGAGCAGGATCGCCCCGCTCTCGAACACCGAGACCGGCTCCCGCGCCCCCCGCGGGCGGGGGCGCGGGCCGGGCGGCAGAACCCTGCCGGTCTTTTCCGCGAGATAGAGCAGGATCGCCCCGCTCTCGAACACCGAGACCGGCTCGCCGCCGCCCGGCGGGTCGTGGTCGATAATCGCCGGCATGCGGTTGTTGGGGCTGATCTTCAGGAAGTCCGGCTCGAACTGGCCGCCGCGCCCGATATTGACGGGCACGACACGGTAGTCGAGCTCCATCTCCTCAAGCGCGATAGAGATTTTCCAGCCGTTCGGGGTCGGCCAGTAATAGGCATCGATCATGGCATGGGCGCTCCGCCAGCGGTCCGTCAATATAGCGCGAGGCTCCGGCGCACCGCCATGACGGCTGCGGCCGGCTCAGCGGTCGAGGTCTAGCGCGTAGCCGCCGGAGCGCACGGTGCGGATCGCATCCGGCTCGCCTTCGCCGTTGAGCACCTTGCGCAGCCGGCGGATATGGACGTCGACCGTGCGCTCCTCGACATGGACGTCCCGGCCCCAGACGGAATCGAGCAGCTGGGCGCGCGTCAGCACCCGTGTCGGCCGCTCCATGAAGGTGCGCAACAGGCGGTACTCCTTGGGGCCGAGATGCACCTTGCGCCCGTTGCGGGAGACGCGGTGACGGTCGAGGTCGATGACGATGCCCTGATATTCGAGCTTCTCCTCCACCAGCGCAGGGTGTGAACGGCGCAGCACCGCCTTGAGGCGCGCCTCCAGCTCCCTGGGCGAGAAGGGCTTGACGATATAGTCGTCGGCGCCGGTTTCGAGCCCGCGAACCCGGTCGGCTTCCTCGCCGCGCGCCGTCAGCAGGATGATCGGCAGCATCCGCGTCCCCGCCTTCGCGCGAAGCTCGCGGCAGACCTCGATTCCGGACTTGCGGGGCAGCATCCAGTCGAGCAGCACCGCGTCCGGCTGGTCCTCGGCCACCCGCTCGAGGGCTTCGTCGCCGTCCGTCGCCACGGACACCGAATAGCCGGAAGTCTCGAGGTTGTAGCGCAGCAGTTCGACGATGGGCGCCTCGTCCTCAACCACGAGGATATGCGGACGGTCTGCGCTCATCGGTCTTCCGCCGCCGGGATATGGGTATTGGTGGGATCGTGCGTCTCCCGCTCCGCGGACCGGGTGCCGAGCACGGCATAGTCGATCTGCTCGGCGATATTGGTCGTGTGGTCGCCGACGCGCTCCAGGTTCTTGGCGACGAAAAGCAGATGGGTGCAGGGCCCGATATTGCGCGGGTCCTCCATCATGTAGGTCAGCAGTTCGCGGAACAGGCTTGCATAGTGCTGGTCGACCTCGGCATCGCGGGCGAATATATCCGCCGCAGCTTCGGTGTCGCGCGCGGTCCAGGCGTCCAGCACCTGCTTGATCATCGTCTGCACGACGCGCGCCATCGACGCGATGGAGGCCGTTGTCGTCAGCGGCGGAAAGCGGCTTACCGCGTGCGTCCGCCTGGCGATGTTCTTGGCCATGTCGCCGATCCGCTCCAGGTCGGAAGAGATCCTGATGGCGGCGAAGATCGTCCTGAGATCCGCCGCCACAGGCTGGCGCAGCGCCACCAGGCGGACGCTGAACAGGTCGATCTCGATGTCGAGCGCGTCGATCTCCTTGTCGCGGGCGACGACCTGCTCGGCGAGTTCGGTGTTACCGCGCCTGAGGGCTTCCACGGCGCCGGCAAGCTGCGCTTCCACCAGGCCGCCCATTTCGGCCAGCCGGTTGTCGAGCTGGCGCAGCTCCTCGTCGAAAGTCTTGTAGATATGCTCGGCTCGATCGTTCATCCGAAGGCTTCTCCCGGTCCTCCGTCAGCCGATCCGGCCGGAAATATAGGATTCCGTGCGCGGATCGACAGGCTGGGTAAACACCGTGTCGGTATCGCCGACCTCGACAAGGTCGCCGAGATGGAAGAAGGCCGTGCGCTGCGAGACACGCGCGGCCTGCTGCATCGAATGGGTCACGATGACGATAGTGAAGTTCTGCTTGAGCTCATCCATCAGCGCCTCGATGCGCGCCGTGGCGATGGGGTCGAGAGAGGAGCAGGGCTCGTCCATCAGGATGACCTCGGGACGCACCGCAATCGCGCGCGCGATGCACAGGCGCTGCTGCTGCCCGCCCGAGAGCCCGGTCGCGGGCGCGTCGAGACGGTCCTTCACTTCCTCCCAGAGGCCGGCGCGCTCCAGGCTCGACGCGACGATCTCGTCCATCTCGGCGCGCGAGCGTGCCAGCCCGTGGATCTTCGGCCCGTAGGCGACATTGTCGTGGATCGACTTGGGGAACGGGTTGGGCTTCTGGAACACCATGCCGATGCGGGCGCGCAGATAGACGAGGTCCACCGCCGGGTCGTAAATGTCTTCGCCGTCGAGGCGGATATCGCCGTCCACCCGGCAGATGTCGATCAGGTCGTTCATCCGGTTGAGGCAGCGCAGAAAGGTGGACTTGCCGCAGCCGGAGGGGCCGATGAGCGCCGTGACCTCGTGTGCGCGAATGTCGAGATCGACCTGCTTGAGCGCATGCGCATCGTCATAGAAGACATTGACGCCGCGCGCCGTCAGCTTGGGCCGGATCGTGCTCGGGGACATGTCCAACGGGATCGGACCTCCTACCAGCGGCGCTCGAAGCGCCGGCGCAGAATGACGGCCGTCAGGTTCATCACGACCAGGAACGCGAGGAGCACGATGATAGCCGCTGCGGTCTTCTCGGCGAAGGCGCGTTCCGGGCTGTCCGCCCAGATATAGACCTGCACCGGCAGGGCGGATGCAGGATCGAGCGGCCCCTGGGGCACGTCCACGATGAAGGCGACCATGCCGATCATGATGAGCGGCGCCAATTCGCCGAGCGCCCGGGCCATGCCGATGATCGTGCCGGTCATGATGCCCGGCGTGGCGAGCGGCAGCGTGTGGTGGAGCATGGCCTGCATCCGGCTGGCCCCGAGCCCGATGGCGGCCTCGCGGATCGAGGGCGGCACGGCGCCCAGCGAGGCCCGCGTCACGATGATGATGGTGGGAAGGGTCATGAGGGCGAGCACCATGCCGCCGACCAGCGGCGCGGAGCGCGCCATCCCCATGAAGCCCAGGAAGGCGGCGAGGCCCAGCAGTCCGAAGACGATGGAGGGCACGGCGGCGAGATTGTTGATATTGATCTCGACGAGATCGGTCCACCGGTTTCGCGGCGCGAATTCCTCGAGGTAGATCGCTGCCATCACGCCGAGCGGAAAGCTCAGCACGAGGCAGGTCATGAGCGCGAAGAACGAGCCCGACATCGCACCGAGAATGCCGGCAAGCTCCGGTTCCCGGCTGTCGCCGTTGGAGAAGAAGCGCCAGTTGAACGCGCTGCGGATGCGGTCTTCCGCCTCCAGCCGGTCGAGCCACCCCAATTGCTTCTCGGTGAAGCGCCCGGAATCGCGGGCGGTCACGCCCTTGAACAGCATATCCACTTCGTCGTCGGCCGGCGCCCAGACACGCATGGTCCGGCCGATCAGGCCGGGGTTCTCGAGGACCTGCTCGCGCAGTTCGAAGCCGGCGCCGACGCTCACCAGCGCGGTGAGCTTCCGCCGGTCGCGGCGCTTGCGCACTGCGTCCGGGAAGATTTCGCCAAGCGCCGCGCGGACGACGGCGCGGTAATTCGCGGTCGAAAGGGTTTCGGGGTCGCGTGTGCCGGAGGGGTCGAGGACGCTCTCGTCCAGGGTGACGTCCAGGGCGATCTCGGTCTGCGAGAAGGCGCCGATACCCTGGTGGCCGATCGCGCCGATCAACAGGATGAGAAAGGCAAGCGCAATGCCGATGGCGGCGATACCGTAGAAGTGGAACCGCGCCTCGGCCCGCCGCCGCCGCGGCAGCGACGCCAGGATCGTCTCGGTCGGGCTCTGCCGCGGGTCAGTCATAGCGTTCCCGGTAGCGGCGCACGAGCATGAGCGCGATGAGGTTCAGGATCAGCGTCGCGATGAACAGCAGGAGGCCGAGCGCGAAGGCGGCCAGCGTCTTCGGGCTGTCGAATTCCTGGTCGCCGGTCAGCAGGGCGACCATCTGCACCGTGACGGTGGTCACGGCCTGAAGCGGATTGACGGTCAGGTGGGCCGAAAGGCCGGCCGCCATGACCACGATCATGGTCTCCCCGATGGCGCGCGAGACGCCAAGCAGGAGTGCACCGCCGATGCCGGGGAGCGCGGCCGGGAGCACGATGTCCCGGACGGTCTCCGATTTGGTTGCGCCCAGCCCGTAGGCGCCTTCGCGCAGGGACTGGGGCACGGCGGAAATGACATCGTCGGCGATAGATGAGACGATGGGCACGATCATCACGCCCATCACCACGCCGGCGGCCAGCGCGCTCTCGGACGAGACCTCGAAGCCGACGGCCTCCGAGCTGTCACGCACGAAGGGCGCGACGACGAGTACCGCGAAGAAGCCGTAAACCACGGTCGGGATACCGGCCAGGATTTCGAGGATCGGCTTGGCGAAGGACCGGGCCCGGGGGCTTGCATATTCCGCAAGATAGATGGCCGAAAGCAGTCCTAACGGCCCGGCGACGGTCATCGCCACGGCGGCGATGAGTCCGGTGCCGACCAGCAGCGGGATCACGCCGAACGCGCCGCTCGACCCCACCTGGTCCTCGCGGATGGCGATCTGCGGGCTCCAATTCAGCCCGAACAGAAAGTCGAACAGCGGAACCGCGTCGAGAAAGCGAAGGGTTTCGAACAGCAGCGACAAGGCGATCCCGACGGTCGTCAGGATCGCGACGAGGGAACTGGCGGCGAGGAGCCCGAGCAGGACGCGCTCGCCCAGGACCTGGCGCGCGCGCCGTCCTTCCGGCGCCGCCATGAGCGAGGGGCGCGTTCCGCCCCGCACTGCTGCGACTGTCTGCGCCATGCCGGGCTCCGCCGCCGCCGGACCTTACATCGACAGGTTCTGAAGGCCGTTGGCCGCCGCGCGCCACTCCTCGCGCTCGGCATCGGACATCGGGATCAGGCCCTTGTCGGCGAGATAGCCGTCGGGGCCCCAGGTCGCCTCGTTCGTGAACTCGGCGATGAACTCGGCGATGCCGGGCACCTCGCCGATATGCGCCTTCTTCGCATAGAAGAACAGCGCGCGGGAGACGGGATAGTTGCCGTCGGCGATCTCCTCGAACTCCGGCGCCACGCCGTTGATCGTGCTGCCCTGCAGCGTGTCGTCGTTCTGGTCGAGGAAGCTGAAGCCGAAGATGCCGAGCGCGCGCGGATTGGTCGTCAGCTTCTGGACGATCAGATTGTCGTTCTCGCCGGCCTCGATATACGCGCCGTCTTCGCGGATCGTGTGGCAGACCTTCTTGTAGGCCTTCTTGTCCGCCTTCTTCATGGCCGCGATGCCGGCGAACGCCTTGCAGCCGCCTTCCATGGCGAGCTCGACGAAGGCGTCGCGTGTGCCGGAGGTCGCGGGCGGGCCGAGCACCTCGATGCGCACATCCGGCAGGTCGGCATTGACGTCCTTCCAGGTCTTGTTCGGGTTCGCCTTCATCGGGCAGGCGTCCGCGCTCCCGCAGGCGCCGTCCGGCACCTCGTGCGCGAGCGCCAGGAAGACGTCCTTGAGGGTCAACGACATCCGGTCCGTCGCGCGGGAATTGGCGAGCACGATGCCGTCATAGCCGATCTTGACCTCGATCACATCGGCGATGCCGTTCTCCGCGCACTTTTTCACTTCATTCGCCTTGATGCGGCGTGAGGCGTTGGTAATGTCGGGATGGCCTTCGCCGATCCCCGTGCAGAACAGCTTGAGCCCGCCGCCCGAGCCGGTCGACTCGACGATCGGGGTCTTGAACGAGGTCGTCTTGCCGAACCGTTCGGCCACTGCCGTCGAGAACGGGAACACGGTCGAGGATCCGACGATACGGATCTGGTCGCGGGCCTCTGCGGCGCCCGCGACGGCCACGCCGGCGAACAGCGCGGCGATCAGCGTCTTTTTCATCTGGGAGCGTCCCTTGTTGACATGGTTACGGCGACAGCCATGGGCGTGCCTGGCCGCCGGCTGCCACCCTGCCGCGCGGCAATGATGCGGCCGTTGCAAACCCGCGTCACAGGTACTGCATTTTCATTACGGTAATGTGACGCCGCCGGCCCGTGCCGAACGGAATTACGATATTGGCCTAAGGGGCGTTCGCGCCCTCGGCGGACGGCAGATATACGGTGAAGCAGCTTCCCTGGCCCACCGTGCTTGTTGCCGCCATGCGCCCGCGATGCCGGTTTACGATGTGTTTCACGATCGCGAGGCCAAGCCCGGTGCCGCCGAGTTTCCGCGAGCGGGCCTTGTCCGCGCGGTAAAAGCGTTCGGTCAGCCGCGGCAGGTCGGCGTCGTCGATGCCCGGGCCGGCATCCGTCACGGCGATGGAGGCACCCGGCAGGCCGATATCGGGGATGCGCGCGACCGGCGCCGCCTCCAGACGCACATCCTCGCCGCCATATTTGATGGCGTTGTCCAGCAGGTTCTCGAACACCTGGGTCAGTTCGTCCCTTTCGCCCAGCACCGGAGGCAGGTCGTCTGCGATGTCCAGCGCCACCGGCACGTCCGAGCGCAGCGCCAGCATCTCGGCGACGCCCTCGAGCAGGGGCGCAAGTTCGAGCGCCGTCTCCGGCTGGATATGCTCGCGCGACTCGACGCGCGCCAGCGACAGCAGGTCGTCCACGAGCCGCGACATGCGCGCGGCCTCCGCGTCCATGATCTCCAGAAAGCGCACCCGCGCCTCAGGGTCGTTCGCCGCCGGCCCGCGCAGGGTTTCGATGAAGCCGATCAGCGTCGCCAGTGGCGAGCGCAGCTCGTGGCTGACATTGGAGACGAAATCGGCGCGCATCCGCTCGTTCTGCCGGACCGCGGTGACATCGCGCATGATGACCAGCGCGCCGCCCTGCCCGCCGGGGGCCGCCAACGCCTGGAGATCGAAGGCGCGCGCGATCGGTACCGGCAGGCTGACCTCGACGCCGTGGAGGCCGCCTTCGGCCAGCACGGCGTCCACGGCGCGGAGTGCATCCGGGTGGCGCAGGCTGTGGCTGAGGTCCCGGCCGAGGGCGGGATCGCCCAGCACCGCGCGCGCCGCCGGGTTGATGCGCGTGACGATCCGCCCGGCGTCCAGCAGCAGGACGGGGTCGGGCAGGGAGTCGAGAATGTCTGTGGCGAGATTGTTCATGCGGCCCTAAAGTGCATGAAATATATGACGATTCGATGCGAGGACACCCCTGCGATGCGCGATTTCCATTTTCCGGGCCGCTCGGCTGTCCGCGCGGCCAATGCGATGGTCGCCACGAGCCAGCCTTCCGCGACGCTGGCCGGGGTGGAGGTGCTGCGGTCGGGCGGCAATGCCGTCGATGCCGCGGTCGCCGCCTGCGCGGTGCTGTGCGTGACCGAGCCGCAGTCCACCGGAATCGGCGGGGACTGCTTCTGCCTCTACACCCCGGCGGGCGCGGAAGCGCCGATTGCGCTCAACGGGTCCGGCCACGCGCCGGCGGCGCTGTCGGCGGAGTGGCTGGCGGAGCGCGGCGTGAATGCGCTCGACGGGTCGAGCCCCCATGCGGTGACCGTGCCCGGCGCCGTCGACGCGTGGGAACAGCTGTTGCGGGATCACGGCAGCAAGGGCCTCGACGAACTGCTGC
>MPNF01000117.1 GCA_002238885.1 Alphaproteobacteria bacterium bin95
GCGCTCATCCAGGGCCGCCAGCGGGACGCCGGCATCGAGCCCGAAACCGTGCCGAGCCCGACCTTCACGCTGGTGCAGGTCTATGAGTTTCCGGCGCCGCCGGTCTGGCATTTCGACTGCTACCGGCTCGCCGCGCCCGAGGAAGCGGTGGAACTCGGGCTGGAACAGGCGCTCGGCGAGGGCATGGCGCTGGTCGAGTGGCCGGACCGCCTCGGCGGCTTCCTTCCGGACCGCCGGCTGGATATTGCCTTCGAAATCGCGTGCGGAGAGGCGAGGCGGGCGCGGATCGAGGACCGCCGGTGAACCGGAAGGCCACCGTCTCGGCCTTTCTGGCGGACGCCGGCTGGGGCAACCCCCGGCGGGAGCCCCTGGCGGGCGATGCTTCGTTCCGCCGCTACGTCCGGCTCAGGCGAAACGGCGAGACCGCCATGCTGATGGACGCGCCGCCGCCCGAAGAGGATGTGCGGCCCTTCATGGCGGTGGCCGCGCGCCTCACGGAACTCGGCCTCTCCGCGCCGCGCGTGGACAGGGCGAACCCGGTGCACGGGCTGCTGCTGCTGGAGGATTTCGGCGACGACACCTTTACCCGGCTGCTGGAACGCGGCGAGAGCGAGGAAGAGCTCTACCTGCTCGCGGCCGACACGCTGATCGCCCTGCAACGCCGTCCCGACGCGGCAGACGGATACCCGACCTTCGGCGAAGACAGGTTCCTGGCCGGTGCGGAGCTCTTCCTGGACTGGTACCTGCCGGCTGCCGGAAGGGAGGCGCCCGACCGCGAAAGTTTCCGGGCGGCCATGCGGCAGGTGCTGGCGCCTGCGCTGGCCGGACCCGAGACCCTGATGCTGCGCGACTACCACGTGGACAACCTGATCCGGCTGGACGGGAGGATCGGCACGGCAGCCTGTGGCCTGCTCGACTTTCAGGACGCCGCCCGCGGCCCGGCCGCCTACGACCTCGCCTCGCTGATCGAGGACGCCCGGCGCGATGTGGACGAGAGCGTGCGCGCGGCTGTCCTGGCGCGCTACCGCGCGGCCTTTCCGGGCGCCGTGGAGCTGGACCGCGACATCGCGGTTCTCGGGGCCCAGCGGCATATCCGCGTGCTCGGCACCTTCATGCGCCTTGCGCGGCGCGACGGCAAACCCGGCTATATGCGCCATTTGCCCCGGCTGCGGCGGATGCTGGAGCGCAACCTCGCCCACCCCTCGCTGGAGCCGCTGGCGGCCTGGTTCTGCCGCAATGTCTCCGCCGATCTCCGCATCCCGCCGGTTGCCGAATGACGGGTGCGGTGCCGGATACCGCCATGGTGCTGGCCGCAGGTCTCGGCTCGCGGCTGGGGGACGGGCCGCCGAAGCCCCTCCGGCAGGTGGGCGGCAAGGCGCTGATCGACCGCGCGCTTGACCTGCTCGACGAGGCCGGGGTCGCACGCGCCGTGGTCAACACCCACCACCGCGCGGAGGAGATCGAGGCCCATCTGGCCGCGCGGACGCGGCCGCAAATCCGCATCTCCCGCGAGCCGGAGCGGCTGGAGACCGGCGGCGGCGTCGCTCTTGCGCGCGCGCTGCTTGGCGGCGAGCCCTTCTTCGTCCTCAACTCCGACCTCGTATGGGGACCGGACGGCGCCGAATGGCTCCTCCGGCTCGCAGCCGGGTTCGACCCCCGCCGGATGGACGCGCTGCTGTTGCTCTACCCGACCGGCCGCGCTGTCCACTACGACGGAGCGGGCGACTTCCACCTCGCCTCCGACGGGCGGCTTTGCCGGCGGCGGGACCCGGAGAGGGCCGCCTACCTCTTCACCGGCGCGCAAATCCTGGCTCCCTGCCTGTTCGACGATCCGCCGGCCGGCGCCTGGCGGCTGACGCGCGCCTATGACAAGGCGGAAGGAGACGGGCGGCTTTTCGGGCTGGTGTGCGAGGGCATCTGGCTGGACGCCGGCACGCCGGTGCGCCTCGCCCATGCCGAGGCTATGCTTGCAAGCTCATGAATGTCGTTTCCATCCCCGCCGGCGCATCATTCCTGGAAACCCTCGCCGGCGCGCTGATCGACAGCCCGACGCTGGCGGAGGACACGGTGCTCCTGCCGACCCACCGCGCCGGGCGTGCGCTCGTCGAGGCGTTCGCGGCCGCGGCAGACGGCAACACCCTGCTCCTGCCGCGCATCCTCTCCCTCGGCGAGCTGGACCCCGATGAGATCGCCATACGCGCCGAAGCCGAACCCGGGCTCGCCGACGACCTCAGCCTGAAGCCCGCGATCCCGGCGCTCAACCGCCGCCTGCTGCTGGCCCGGCTGGTCATGCAGCGGGAAGGCGCAATCCCCCCCGACCGCGCCCTGCAACTTGCCGGAGCGCTCGCCCGGCTGATCGACGAGGTGCAATTCAACCGACTGGATTTCAGCGGCCTCGAAACGCTGGTTGCCGAGGAGTTTGCGGAGCACTGGCAGGAGACGCTGGACTTTCTCGCCATCGTCACGAAGGCCTGGCCGGCGATCCTGGAGGAGCAGGGTCGGCTCGACCCCATCGACCGCCGCAACAGGCTCTACGAGGCCCAGATCGCGCTCTGGCGGAAGACGCCGCCGACGGGGCGCGTCATCGCCGCCGGCTCCACCGGCATCATGCCGGCAACGGCGGACCTGCTGGCCTGCATCGCCGCCATGCCGCAAGGCCTCGTCGTGCTGCCGGGCCTCGACCGCCATCTCGACGACACGGGCTGGGAGGCGCTCGAACAAGGGCACCCGCAATGGGCGCTGAAACAGCTGCTCGACCGGCTCGATGTGGAGCGCGCCGCGGTGCCGGACTGGCCGGCGCCTTGCCCCCTGCCCCGCAGCCTACTCGTCGCGGAAGCCATGCGGCCGGCGGAGACGACCGAAGCCTGGCAGAGCCTCGCGCCGGAACTCAGCGAAGGCGCGGAAGGGCTGACCGCCGCACGCTTCGCCAATCCCGCCGCAGAAGCCGGCGCCATCGCCCTCATGCTGCGCGAGGCGTTGGAACGCGGCGAGAGCGCCGCCCTCGTGACACCGGACCGGGACCTCGCCCGGCGGGTGTCCGTGGAACTCGGCCGTTGGGGCCTGATGGCGGACGACAGCGCCGGCATACCGCTCGGCAGGACACCCACAGGCGCTTTCCTGCGCCTCATCGCCCACGCAGCGGCGACGGATTTCGCTCCCGCAGAACTGCTCGCCGCGCTCAAGCATCCGCTTGCGGCCTGCGGCGTGGAGCCTGTGCAGTTTCGGCGCGCCGTTCGCAGACTGGAGCGCAAGCTGCTGCGCGGCCCGCGCCCCGGCAACGGGCTGGACGGGCTGCTGAAAGCCGCAGACGCCTCGGAGGACGAACGGGTTGCGGAGACGGCGCGCCGGATTGCCCGCGCCTTCAAGCCGCTGCAGGCGCTCCGGGGACGACAGGAGGCGCCGCTCGCGGACCTGCTGGCGGCGCATGTCGGCGTGGCCGAGAACCTCGCGGGCGCAGCCCGCCTCTGGCGCGGCGCCGACGGAGAAGCGGCGGCGGCGCTGTTGGCGGACCTTGAGGCGGCGGCGGACGTCTGGCCGTCGGTCGAGTCCGCCGACTATGCCGCGCTGTTCGACGAGCTGTCCGCCGGGCAGACGGTGCGCATGCCGCGCACCCGCCATCCGGCCTTCGCCATTCTGGGTCCCCTGGAAGCGCGGTTGCAGCGCGCCGACCGCCTGATCCTCGCCGGGCTGAACCAGGGCGCATGGCCAGCCGAGCCGCCGGCCGACCCGTGGATGAGCCGCGAAATGCGCGCGCAGTTCGGCCTGCCGGCGGCCGAAACCCGGCAGGGTCTCGCGGCGCACGACTTCGCCCAGGCGCTCCACTCGGGGGAGGTCATCCTGACGCGCTCCGAACGGGTGGGCACCGACCCGACCGTGCCCTCCCCCTGGCTGCAACGGCTGGAAACCGTGGCTCGGGCCCTCGGGCGCGATATCGAGGACCGGCGCTGGGCCGCCTGGCAGGCGGAATTGGACAGGCCGGAAAGCGTGCAGCCGGCCGGCCCGCCGAAGCCCTGCCCGCCCGTGGCGGCCCGCCCCCGCAAGCTTTCCGCCACCCGCGTCGTAACCTGGCTCCAGGACCCCTACAGCATCTACGCCCGGCAGATTCTGGGCTTGCGCCCGCTCGACCCCATCGACGCCGACCCGGAGGCCCGCGAGTTCGGCTCGACGATCCACGAGGCGCTGGAGCGCTTCATGCGCGAATATCCGGGACCGGACCTGCCGGACCAGGCCTGGAACCGTCTGCTCGTCATCGGCGAAGAGGCGTTCGCCCGGTTCCGGGACCGTCCGCTGGCAGACACGTTCTGGAACCGACGGTTCGAACGCGCGGCGCGGAACGTCTGGACCGTCGAGACGGAGCGCCGGCCCGGCATCGAGCGTATCCTGACCGAAATCGCGGGCGAGACACGGCTCGATGGCCCGGCAGGTCCCTTCACCCTCACGGCACGCGCGGACCGCGTGGAACTGCGGGCCGGCGGCGGGCTCGTCATCGTCGATTACAAGTCCGGCAATCCGCCCTCGGCAAAAGCTGTCGTCACGGGAACGGCGCGGCAGTTGCCCATTGAAGCCATGATCGCCGCAGCCGGCGGCTTTCCCGATTGCCCGGCCGGTGACGCCGCTGCGCTGGAATACTGGCGCACCGGCGGCGGCAGGTCCGACCGGCCTGCGCCGACCGTGATTGCGACGGCAAAGGCCGCCGAGGGCAAGCAGCGCGCGCCCTACAATGCCGGGGCGCTCGTCGAGGCGACGGATGAAGGCCTCCGACGCTTCGTTGCCGCCTTCGACGAGGAGGCCATGCCCTATCTTGCGGAGCCGAGGCCGGAATTCGCCGGAACCTGGAACGACTACCGGCATCTTTCGAGGAAGGACGAATGGTCCAGGCGGGTCTGAACCCGGCCGTCGAGGCCGCGACCGCACAGCAGCGCCGGGCCGCCGATCCGGAGGCGTCCGCCTGGGTGGACGCGAATGCGGGTTCCGGCAAGACCAAGGTGCTTGCGGACCGCGTGCTGGCGCTGCTGCTCCGGGGTGTTTTGCCGGAACGCATCCTCTGCCTCACCTACACCCGCGCCGCCGCTGCCGAAATGCGCATCCGCATAGAGCGCGAACTGGCCGGCTGGGCAACGGCCCCGGATGAAGAGCTCGACACGGCTCTGGCCCGGCTGGGCGCCAGGGC
Organism: Alphaproteobacteria bacterium bin95; assembly: GCA_002238885.1. Lineage (GTDB taxonomy): Bacteria > Pseudomonadota > Alphaproteobacteria > Bin95 > Bin95 > Bin95. The sequence goes on from MPNF01000117.1 coordinate 5,171, forward strand.
CCCGGACGGAGAAACGAAGAACCGCGCAAGACGTCTCTTCGCCCGCACGGTCGATGCGCCGGTCGGGCTTCGCATCGACACGATCCACGCCTTCTGCCAGGGCCTGCTCGGGCGCTTCCCCATCGAGGCTGGAATCTCGCCCTGGTTCCAGCTTGCCGACGAGCGCGAGACACAGGCGAGACAGGCGCGCGCGCGGGACGCCGTGCTGGAACGGCGCGGCGAAAAAATCGACGAGGCCGTCGCCGAGATCGCCGACAATTTGTCGGAATACAATATCCGCGCCTTCATCGCCGAATTGCTGGGCCATCGCAGCGCCTTCGGTCCGCAGGCCCTCGCCGCGCTGGAGGCGGGGCTGGTCCTGCCGGACGTTCCCAAGCGTACCAAGAAAGGGATAAAGGCGCTCCGGGCAGCCGCGTCTGTCCTGGCGAGCGGGGGCATAACCGACAAGCAGCACGCCGCAAGGCTGCGGCACTGGGCGAAGACCGACGAGCCTTCCAATGACGATATCGAGGAGGTCCGCAAGGTCTTCTTCAAGGCGGACGGCGAGCCGCGGGACAGCATCGGTTCGGCGAAGCTTGCCGGAGGCGAAGCCCTGCCGGGCCTGCTGACCGACGAGCGCGAGCGGATCGAGCGGCTGCGCGAATACCGCCGGATCGAAGCCACGCTCAGGGCATCCGAGGCGGCGCTGGCGCTTGGCGAGGCCGTGGACAGCGAATACCGGCGGTCCAAGGGCCGGGCCGGGCTGCTCGACTATGACGACCTGATCGAACGCGCGCTCAGCCTGCTGCGCACCTATTCCGCCGCCTGGGTACACTACAAGCTGGACCGGGGCATCGACCATGTGCTGATCGACGAGGCGCAAGACACCGGCCCCACGCAATGGGAGCTTGTCGGGGCGCTGACGCAGGAGTTTTTCGCCGGCGAGGGAGCGAGCGAAGAGACGCGCACGCTCTTCGCCGTGGGCGACCCCAAGCAGTCCATCTTCCGCTTCCAGGGCGCTGAGCCGAAGAAATTCGAGGAGATGCGCCAGCGCTTCGAGACGCGTGCGCTGGACGCCGGGCGGCGCTGGGAGAATGTCCCGCTGGAGGTCTCCTTCCGCGCTGCGCCGGTCCTTCTGGAAGCCGTGGACACGGTGTTCTCCGGCGAGCACGGACTCGGCCTCGAGGGCCCGGCGCCCGTCCACAAGCCGAGCCGCAGCGGCGCCGGCGGCCGCGTCGAGGTCTGGCCGCTTGAGATGGGCGAGAAGGGCGAAGCGGGAGATCCGTTCGAGCCGCCCACTCACTATCTCCGCGAGGACGCTGCCGAAACTGCCCTTGCGGACCGTGTCGCCCGGCGCATTGCAACCTGGCTCAGGCGCGGCGAGCCGGTAGCGCCCGGCGGCCGACCCATGCGGCCGGGCGATATCATGATCCTGCTGCCGCGCCGCTCGGGCCGGGCTTTCATCCCGCGCGTCATTGCGGCGCTGAAGCAGGGGGGTGTGCCCGTCGCCGGCGTCGACCGCATGACGCTGACCGACGAACTTGCCGTGATGGATCTTGCCGCCATCGGCGATTTCGTCCTGCTGCCCGAGGACGACCTGACGCTCGCAACCGTGCTGAAGGGGCCGCTGTTCGGCTTCGACGACGAGGCGCTGTTCGAGCTCGCCCACGGCCGGAAGGGCTCGCTCTGGGCCGCGCTCGGCAGGCACCGGGAGACGGAGCGCTTCGGTCCCTGCTTCGAGGCGCTCAGCGCGCTGCTGGGCAAGGCCGACTATGTCGGCGTCCATGCCTTCTTTGCGGACCTGCTGGCGGAAGGCGGCCTCCGCCGGAAGATCGCGGCGCGCCTCGGCGAGGAGGCCAACGACCCGATAGACGAGTTCCTGAATGCCGCGCTCGACTATGAGCGCCGCCATCCGCCGAGCCTTCAGGGCTTCCTGCAATGGCTGCGGAGCGGCGAGGCGGAGGTGAAGCGGCAACTCGACCAGCGGGACCGCGACGAGGTGCGGGTGAGCACCGTCCACGGCGCCAAGGGGCTGGAAGCGCCTGTGGTCATCCTTCCGGACACCGCCGCCGCCCCGGCCCATCCGAGCCGCCGCCGGACCCTTTACCGCGACGGCGATCTACTGCTCTGGCCGCCATCCACGAACAGAGACCGGATCGACCCCTATTCCAGGGAATTGCTGGACAGGGCCGACGAGGAGGACGAGGCGGAATATCGACGCCTGCTCTATGTCGCCATGACGCGTGCGGCCGACCGGCTGGTGGTCTGCGGCTGGAACAACAGCGGCAGGAAACTGCACGACGACTGTTGGTACAACGTCGTGTCGGGCAAGCTGCGGGACCTTCTGAACGAAGAAGAGGACCCGGACTTCGGCGAGGCCCTTCTGGTCATGGAACGGCGCGCGGCCGAAGCGGAAGCGGAGAAGCCCGCCTGGGCCCGCGGGTCTCTCCCTCCCCTGCCCGGCTGGGCGCGGCGCCCCGCCGCGCCGGGTCGGATCGCGGCCCCGCCCGGCGGCGATGAGGAGGCATTCGCGGTCGCCTCCCCGCTGCGCGGCAGGTCCGCCGGCCGGTTCCGGCGGGGGCAGGCTATCCACAAGCTGCTGGAATTGCTGCCCGAAATTGCGCCCGACCCGCGGCTCCGAAACCGCCGCCCCCGCCTTCCGCCGCGTGTGCGGCCCCGGCAGCCGGGCGGAAGCGCCGCTGGTCGGCCGAATCGGCGGCGAGATCGCGAACGCACGCATCGACCGGCTGGCGATCTTGCCGGAGGAAACCCTGATCGTAGATTTCAAGAGCGGTCGCGCACCGCCGGCCGGTCCCGGCGACGCG
>MPNF01000118.1 GCA_002238885.1 Alphaproteobacteria bacterium bin95
CCCCCTTGACGAGCGCCGCCGCCTTTTCCCCGATCATGATCGCGGGCGCATGCAGCGCCGCATTCGGAATTCGCGGGATGATCGACGTGTCCGCGATTCTCAAGCCCTCGACGCCGCGCACCCGGAGTTCGGGGTCCACGACGGAATCCTCTCTCGGCCCCATCGCGCAGGTCCCGCACTGGTGGTAGGCGGTTGCGCCGTTGCGCCGAATGTCCGCTTCCAGGCTGCGGTCGTCCGCGACGGCCTCGCCCGGCAACAACTCCCGATCGATATATTTCGCGATTGCAGGGCGCCGCATCATGCCCCGCATCCGCTTCACGGCCTTGACCAGGACTTCCATGTCGCGTGGGTCGGAAAAATAGCCCGCCTCGATCCGCGGCCGGTCGAGCGGGTCCGCCGAGCGCAGCGATACGGCGCCCCTGCTGCGGGGAGAACCCTGATAGACCGTCAGGCCGAAACCGTGCTGGTCGGGAATCAGGTCCCGGATACGGAAGGTGGCGCCGCCGGTCCTTGCGGGCCCGAGCGCAGAGAGCAGCACGATTTGCGCATCCGGGACTTCGAGGGCCGGGTCGGTCCGGAAGTAGCCGCCGGCGACGGCATAGGTCTCCGCAAGCGGGCCGGTCCGGAACAGCGCGTAACGCAGCGCCGCCGCTACGGCGTTGTGCGGGCGGAGATGCCGGCTCGCCGATACGGGCGCATTGCAAAGATATTGCAGCCGATAGCAGGCATGGTTCTGCAGGTTGCGGCCGACATTCGGTGCGTCCTGGACAACCGGAATGCCGTGCAACGAAAGAGCATCCGCCGGACCGATGCCGGATAGCATCAGCAGCTGCGGTGTCTTGATCGCGCCGGCGGAAAGGACGACCTCCCGCCGGGCCGAGATGCAGACCTGCCTGCCGCCGATGAGAGCCTCGACGCCGGACGCCCGCTCCCCGTCGATGACGACCCGTAACGCAGTGGCGCCGGTGCGGATGTCGAGATTCTGCCGCGGTGCTGCGGGCTCGAGATAGGCCGTCGCCGTACTCATACGCCGCCCGCCGCCGGCATTGATGTCATAGAAGGCGAACCCCTCCCCCGCGTCGGCGTTGAGATCGTCGAGGACCGGGAACCCGTCCTCCGCCGCCGCCCCGAGAAACGCTTCGCAGATCGGCAGGCCGGGCCGGGCGCGCCGGACCCGCACGGGGCCTGCCCCACCGTGCCACGGCCCGTCGCCGCGCTCGTTCGCTTCCGAGCGCCTGAAATAGGGAAGCAGGTCCTCGAACGCCCAGCCGGCGCAGCCCATCTGGCGCCAGATGTCGTATTCACGGGAATGGCCCCGCGTGTAGATCATGCCGTTGATGCTGCTCGAACCGCCCAGCACCCGTCCCTGGAGCCAGGTGAGTTCGCGGTTCTCCATCCCGGGAACCGGGTCGGCCCTGAAGCTCCAGTTGAACCTGGGATGGTTCGCAGCGGCGAAGCCGAGGCCGGGAAGGCGCAGGAGCAGGCTGTCGTTGCGCCCGCCCGCCTCGAGCAGCATGACCGAAACGTCCGGGTCCTCCGAAAGCCGTGCGGCGACCACGGCGCCCGCTGCGCCGGACCCGACGACCAGATAATCGCAGGACAGTGAACCGTCTTTCATGGAACCCGGTCAGGAACGCCGCATGAATCTGTGCGGCCCAAGGAGGCCACCCCAGAGAGACAGTCGGGTGGAGTGGACCCCTGCACGCCTGTGCCGCGGCCTGCCTTTTCCGCCCGTTTCTCCAACCGCACCCTGCCGTACCGCTTCCGTAGCGATGCTCCGAATATGGCAAGCGCCGTTCGCAGGCCGCCGGCGGCGCGCCTCACCCCGCCGGCCAGGGCTCGCCGAAATCGCCCAGCGAAAAGTCGGTGCCCGGGTGCCGGTTCCGGCCGCGCACCAGTTCCACCGGCAAGTCTCCCCAATCCGCCGCGGCGTTCTCGATCCGGCGGTGGACGCAGCTCGTCGCCGGCATGTAGCGCATGGCGAACCCGGCGCGGCGGCGCCTGGAGGTATTGGCAGCCGATCCGTGGACGATGCCGATATCGTGGACCGATACCTGTCCCGGTTCCAGCTCGATCGTGTGCGCCGCGCTCTCGTCGATATCCGGGCGCGGTATTTCCCGGTTCAGGGTCGAGTCGGGATCGTCCACCAGCTCGTGAGGGCGGTACGGCTGGCGGTGCGAGCCGGGAACCACCCGCATCGCGCCATTACCGGCATCGACCTTGTCGAGCGCCAGCCAGACCGTGCAGGAGGCCATCGGCTCGACCGGCCAGAAAGGGCCGTCCTGGTGCCACGGAACGACACGCCGGCTCCGGGGCGTCTTGCAGAAGAGATGCGTGAACAGCAGCACGAGGTCGGGGCCCATGACCGCCTCGGCCATATCGAGTATCCGGCCGTCATGCACGATGGCATGGAAGGCGCGGCTGCCGCGCAGCCGATAGGGCCGGCCCCGGTCCAGATGCGGATTGATGATCCGGTCGGGCTCGACTTCCGGATTGTCGCTCAGCACCTGCGCGACCGCTGACTGCAGGCTCTCGATCTCATTGTCATCGAGGCGGAAGCCGGCCGGCACGACATAGCCGTCGCGGCGATAGGCTTCGATCTCGGCATCCGTCAGCACCGTTGCCTCCTTCCTCCCAGCCGCCCTGTCCCGCACGCCCGTGACAGTTGCGGTCCCGGCGGCCGGCGCTATAAGGGCGGCACTGCGGTGGGGCGTAGCCAAGTGGTTAAGGCAGCGGGTTTTGATCCCGCGATCCCTGGTTCGAATCCAGGCGCCCCAGCCATTGCCGGGGCGCCCTTTCCGGTCAGAACGGGCGGTCGCCCTGGACTGTCACCCGGTTGCCGGACCGCACATTTGGATAGTAGTCCCACATCGCCAGATGCTGGACGCTGCGGTTGTCCCAGAAAGCCACCGAATTCGCCTGCCAACGGAACCGCGCCTGGAACTTCGACTTGGCGTTGTGCCGATAGAGGAACCCCAGAATCGCGTCCGACTCGTCGCGCGACATGTCCTTCAGCCGCTCTGTGAACACCGGATTGACGAAGATCGTCTTCTTTCCGGTCACCGGATGTGTGCGGATCACGGGATGCTCGGCGCGCGGATAGACCTTGGTGTCTTCCCTGCCGTCGCGCCGGCTGCGGTCGCGGTAGTTCCGGGTGCCGTCGTGAATGGCGGTCAGCCCGCCGAGGAACGCCTTCATCGGCTCGGACAGCGCATCGTAGGCCGCCGTCATGCTGGCGAAGAGCGTGTCGCCGCCCTCTTCCGGCACGGTGTGCAGATGCAGGATGGATCCTAATGGCGGTTCGGGGTCGCAGGAGACGTCCGAATGCCAGGCCTCGCCCGCGATCTGGGTCGAATTGGCATCCGTGTGGATCCGGAGGATTTCCGGATGGCCCTCGGGGCCCGGCCGGAAGGGATGGATATGCAACTCCCCGAACCGCCGGCCGAAATCCTTGTGCTGGTCCAGGGTCATCTCCTGGTCGCGGAAGAAGATCACCTCGTGGCGCATCAGTGCGTCGTGGACCTCCGTGAACTGGTGGTTCCCCATCGGCTCGGCGAGGTTGATGCCATGGATTTCTGCGCCGACGGTCGGAGTCAGCGGGCGGACTTCGATGGTCTCGTAGGTCATGGTTGCCGGTCTCCTCGTGTCAGCTCGCCTTGTAGCCGATCGTGTCCAGCATGATGGTGATTGCGGCGGCGGACTCCTCGACGAGTTGCGATGCCTCCGCGGCTGTCTGGTAAACGATCGGCATGTTGATCGACTTCGAAATCTTCATCATGTCGGGGTCGGTGGACGCGACCTTCAGCGCCGCCTCCATCTTGGCGACGATGGCCGGGTCGATTCCCTTGGGGAAGGCGACGACGGTCGGCGCATCGATGGCGACGCCCTCATAGCCCGCTTCGATCAGCGTTTCGGTGTCGGGGTAGTTGCCGAGGCGCTTGGTCGAGACGGCGGCGATGGTCTTGAACTTGCCCGGATAGCGCGCGTGGATGCCGCCGGAATAGGCGAAATCGACCTGGCCGGAAAGCACGAGTTGCACCATGCCGCGCCCGCCCTTGGTCGGGATATAGTCCACCTCGAGGCCCGACTGGCGCGCGATGGCCTGCATGACGATCTTCGCGCCCGGGCTGAGAGAAGCATATTTGATCTTGCCTTTCTCTTTCGCGTAGGCGACGAAGCCGGCCATGTCGTCGAACGGCGCGTCTGCAGGCGCAACCATGGTCACCTGGAATTCGGTCAACCCACCGGCGTACACATAGTCGTCGGCCCTGAACTGCAGCGCCGAGTTGATCTGCGGATTGAGCGTTATGCCCGACACGGCGCCGAAGAAGAACATGTCGCCATTGGGCTCCTCGTTCTTGAAGCCCTCAAGCGCGACCGCCTGGCCGCCACCTGCCCGGTTGATGACATTCACCTGCTGGCCGAGTTCGCGCGTCAGGATCTTCGCGAGCACGCGGCCCTTGGTGTCCGTGCCGCCGCCGGCCTTGTAGCCGATCAGCATGGTGACCGGGCCCGTCGGCCAATCGGTCGCCGACGCCGGCAACGCGGCGCAAAGCGCAAACAAGGCCGCAAAAATCCCCTTCGAAAGTGCTCTCATCTTGTCCCTCCCGACAACAACGCCCGCTGCGAACGCCATTTCACGCTCTATTAAGGCTGATCTCGAACCATAGCTTCGTGCTGGCGGCGCTGCAACACGGTCAGCCTCCACACGCCGAACACGGCCAATGCGCCGAAAGCAAGCGCGACCGGGTGGTCGAGAAGTTCCGAAACATCGGTGACGAGGCCCAGCGTCTGGCGCAGCGATAGTTCGAACGACGGACCGATGACGAAACCGATCAGGAATGTGACGAAGGAAAAATCGTACTTCTTGGCGAAGAAGCCGATGATTCCGAACACCACCATGACGCCGATTCCGAATGCGCCCCCGCCCTGGAGATAGGCGCCGAGGCAGCACAGGAACACGACGATCGGCATCACCAGCGCCGGCGAAACGCGAACGATCCTCGCAAAGACGTTCTGCCCGAAATAACCGATGAGCAGCAGGAACAGGCTCGCCGCGATCATCGATATATAGACGCCGAGGATCAGGTCGCGGTTCTCGAGGAAAAGCAGCGGCCCCGGCGTGATGCCCTGAATCGTGAAGGCCCCGATGAGGATGGCGGCGATGACGCTGCCGGGAATGCCGATGGCAAACAGCGGCACGAAAGAGGCCGGCACGACGGCATTGTCCGCGCTCTCGGCCGCCGCCACGCCCTCGATGGCTCCGGTCTCCTCGAAATCGGCGCCGCGCCCGGAGGCCTTGCGCTCCGCCCCGTAGGAAAGGAACGAGCCGACGCTCGCGCCGAGGCCCGGCAGGATGCCGACCCCGGTGCCGATCAGGCAGCCGCGCAATATCGCTCTCGCGGAGCGCCGCCAGTCGCCCAAGGTGACAATCCGGTCCTCCCGAATCCCGGAGCCCTGCAGCAGGTCGGCTTCGTCCTGGAGGCGCTGGCGCTGGCCGATTTGGATCATCATTTCCGAGAGCGCCAACATGCCGATGGCGACCGGGATCAGCGGCAGGCCGTCATAGACCTCGATCATGCCGAAGGTCAGGCGCGGAGACCCCGTTTCCACCTCAAGGCCGATACAGGAGACGAGAATGCCGAACAGCCCCGCGATCAGGCCCTTTATCATTGACCGCCCCGACAGCCCGGCGATGAACACCATAGAGAAGGCGAGTATGCCGGTCAGCTCCACCGGGCCAATGCCGAGCGCATATTCCGCCAGTTCCTGCGCGACCAGGATCAGTACAATCGTCGAGAAGAGGTCGCCGATGACGGAGGCGAACAGGCCCATCTTCAGCGCCTTCTGCGCCTTGCCGGCGCGCGCGAGCGGATATCCGGCCATGGCGGTGGGCGTCGAGGACGGCTCGCCCGGCGTGTTCAACAGGATCGCCGAGACCGCGCTGCCGGCGGTCGATCCCTTCGCAATGCCGACGAGGAAGGCGATGGCTGCGAGCGGCGAGAGGTAGAAGGTGAGCGGGATTGCGACGGCCGTCGCCGTGCCCTTGCCGAGGCCCGGCAATGCGCCCACCAGATAGCCGAGCGTGACGCCGAACAGGATCCAGGCGAGATTGCCCGGCGCGAAGGCGGATTCGAGAACGGGCAGGAAGGATTCCAAGGCGCGGTTCCGTTCTCAGCCGATCGCCGTGCCGAGCACGCGATAAAAGAGGAACCACGCGCCGACAATCAGCGCGGCGGGAATGCCCACAACCAGCCAGATGCGCCGCTCACCCATGTAAAGCATCGGCCCGACGATCAGCAGCACGGCCGCCACCGCCGGCGAAACCCATACGAACAACGCAATGGCCGCGCCGACCGCGAGCACTACCGCGAGCATTGCCCACCATTCGGCCGCCGGTACGGCGACGCCGGCCGCCACACCCCGGCGCAAGCGGCCGGTCGCCTGCAAGGTCAGCAGGACAGCGAGGCCGGTGATCCCCACGGAGCAGATCTGCGGCAGCAGCGCCGGCGATATAGTCGCGTCGCCCCCTTCGGAGGTCTGGGTCGGGATAACCACGGCCAGCATCGCCAAGCCGAACACAAGCAGTACGATGCCGGCGATCAGGTCCGATTTCGGCAAACGGCTTCCCCCCAAGCTCCCCGGTTTACAGCCCGGCAAACGGACTTGGCAGAATAGCCGCTCCCGAACCCGCCTGTCGAGGCGAGCCCGCTTCAGACGACGCCTTTGCGGGCGAGTTCGGCGATGTCCTCCGAAGAAAGGCCGAGCGCGCCGTAAACCGACTCATTCGCTTCGCCGAGGGCGGGGCCCAGCCGTTCCACCCGGCCGGGCGTGCGGGAGAGCTTCGGCACGACGCCGGGCACCGCGATCTCCCCGGTATCGGCATCGTCGATCCGCAGGATCGCGTCCCGCGCGGCGAAATGCGCGTCGGCGAAAATCTCATCGACTGCGTTGACGGGCCCGACCGGCACCTCCGCCGCAAGGCAGCGGTCCATCGCCTCGTCGCGGTCCACCGCGCCGAGCCAGGCCGCAACGGCCTCGTCCACGACCTCGCGCTCCGCCAGCCGGGCGCGGGCCTCGCCATAGCGCTCCTGCAGGTCCGGCCGCTGCATGGCGCCGGTCAGACGCTCGAACATCTTGTCGCTGGTGCAGGCAATGGCGATCCAGCGCCCGTCGCCGCATTCGAAATGCCCGTGGGGGCAGGCATTGAGCGTGTTCGACCCCTCGCGGCCGCGTATCGTCCCGACGGCGTCGTAGGCGGGCGCAAGCTCGTCAAGCACCCGGAACACCGGCTCGAAAAGCGCAAGGTCGATGACCTGGCCGAGGCCGGAGCGATCCCGCTCGCGGAGCGCCATCAGCACGCCGAGCGCGCCGTACATGCCGGTCATGTAATCGCCTAGCGAGGTCGAGCCGGGCGTCACCGGCGGGCCGCCGGGAAAGCCTGCAAGATGGGTGAGGCCACCGAATGCGTGGGCGATGCGGGCGAAGCCCGGACGCTGGCGGTAGGGCCCGGTCTGGCCGTAGCCGGTGACCCGCAGCATGACGAGGCCCGGATTGGCCGCCGACAGCTCATCGTAGCCGAGGCCCCAGCGCTCCATGGTGCCGGGGCGGAAATTCTCGCACACCACGTCGGCATCCGCCGCCAGCCGGCGGAACAGGGCAGCCCCTTCGGGCGCGCGCAGGTTGAGCGTGATCGAGCGCTTGTTGCGCGATTCGCTGAGCCAGGCGAGGGAGCTGTCGGCGCGGGCGCTCGGCGTGCCGTAGCGCCGCCATGGGTCCCCGCCGGGCTGCTCGATCTTGACGATCTCCGCACCGAACTCGCCCAGGATCGTCGCCGCGTGCGGGCCGGCAATGAAGGTTGCCGCATCCAGAACCCGGATGCCGTCCATCGGCCGTTCGCCCATTTCGCCATTCCCCCGCTTCCG